>JASEFR010000007.1:0-5111 GCA_030019025.1 bacterium | reverse complement strand
CTGGAATTTGATGAAGTCTTCATAAAAAACTTCGGGGTGAACTTTCAGTTCACCCCGAAGTCCAAAGGCTTTTTGTATCTTTCCTACTGCAACGAGACTTTTATTCAAGGATCTCTATGTGAGCCCTCTTGCCCTTCCTCATTGCAGCAGCCTGTATTATCTGCCTGATGGCTTTTGCAGTCCTTCCTTCACGACCAATTACTTTACCGAGATCACCAGCACCTACTCTGAGTTCGAAGATCACAGTCTTTTCGCCGGGTATCTCTTTTACAGATACCTGATCAGGTGAGTCCACTAATTCTTTTACTATGTACTCGAGCAATTCTTTGAGCTCCGCCATCTTTATACCTCCTTATTGTACTTGCTGCTCCCTTATTTTTTTGTAAAATTTGTAGAGTTTTGCGACTCGGGGGGTCATCTGTGCCCCCTGCGAAAGCCACTTTTCAAGGAGTTCGGTATTTAACTCGGTAATGTCTTTGAGCGGATTGTAATGACCGAGAACCTCAATAACTTTTCCATTCCTTGCAACGCGAGCATCTTGAACAACAATTCTATAAAGTGGTATTCCACTTCTTCCGACTCGCTGTAATCTGATCTTTACCACTTTCGCCTCCTCTCTATCGTTGTGCTAAATTATAATTTAAGGTGAGAGTTTTTTCAAGTAGTCTATTTTTTCTTTTCTATTTTTCGATTCAAAAATGTAGGCGCCTGACACTACTACATCAGCATACGGAGCGACTATTTTTGCGGTTTCTTCGTTTATTCCACCATCTACTTCTATAACGAAATTGTACTTTTTTGAATCTTTTATTTCCTTGAGTTTTTCCAATTTTGGTAGTACTTGGGGCATAAACTTTTGGCCGTAAAAGCCCGGGTTTACTGACATCACAAGCACCACATCAATAAGTTCGAAGTATGGAAGTAAGGTTCTAAGTGGGGTTTCAGGATTGAGGGAAAGTCCAACCTTAATTCCGAGACTTTTTGTTTTTTTCAACGCTTTGAAAGTATCAGTTTTTGCCTCCACATGAAAGATTATAACGTCAGATCCCGCTTTTGCGAAAGTTTCAATGTATTTTAAGGGATCTATAATCATAAGGTGGCTTTCTAAGGGCATATCCGTAAGTCTGTTGATGGTTTCTACCATAAAGGGGCCGAAGGTGATGTTGGGCACGAAAACGCCGTCCATAATATCGAGATGCAAAAAATCCGCATTTTCAACACTTTTTATTTCTTCCTCCAATCTTGCAAAATCACAGGCAAGTATGGATGGCGAAACTTTCATTCTCTTCTCCTTGCTTTTATACCCTCAATAAATTCCTGGATTTCGGGAATTTTTTCAATGTATTCAAAATTTTTCTTTTCTTCAAAAAAGTTTTGGAGGTTTTTGTATCCTGTTTTTTCATAAATTAAGGCCTGTATTAGGAGATCTACCTTGTCCATGGACCTAACAAAAATAGCCTCAGGGGTTTTACCCTCTTCAAATTCCTCGTAAAGGTTAAAAATTTCGTCTTTTAATCCTGCTGGTAGCTTTTCAGACATCTCCTTGAATGCCTTCTTCTCTGCTTCTTCCGCGCATTTTCCAAGGAATTGGCGGGATTCAAGGTGTAGGTCTCCAATTAGTGCTTCTCCCAGTTCATGGACAATAGCCATTTTCAGGATTTTTTCCATATCAAGATTTAGGTTGTGATGCCTATTTAAATAACTCCCAAAAATGTAGGCTAAGAGTGAAACACCAAAAATGTGTTCTGCAACCGTTTCTGGTTCTTTTATTCCATAATACCAGAATCCTGACCGTGGGGTTCTTTTTAGCCTATATGCATTTTCAAAGAAATTGTGAAGGTCAACCATGTTTAAAGTTTAAAGAAAATTTGCAGTTACTTCAAAGACTTACGGCGAATTCAAGGATTTTTCGAACTCTGCTAAAAAATTTTCCTTAGTAAATTGAGTTGCCGTTGAAATGCAACGTTCTGACATTTCATTGATTCTCTTAGGACTGTTAAGAAGTCCTACCATAAGAGAATATAGCTCATCTTCCGTCTCCACGTAAAACCCATTTTTACCATCTTCAATATAGTCCATTGGCCCTGTATTTGTGAAAGAAAAAGGTATACAACCTCGGGCCATTGCTTCAAGGGGTGGAAGCCCAAATCCCTCAAACTTAGAAGTCAAAATGAAAAAAGTACAGCCGTTGTAAGCTTCAATAAGTTCTTTGTTTTTCAGTGTCCCGAGGAAGTGGATATTTTTCTTTCTTACAATTGGATCATGGCCTATAACAAAGAAATTGAACTTATCAAAGCGCGGATCTTTGAGGATTTTTCTTGCTAACCCTGGTCTTTTTCTCCTATCCCACCGGAAGACCAAGGCGACGTTGTTTAAAGCCTTTTTTAAGCCCTCCGTACTTTCAAAAAAGTCTTCACTTATAGGGGGACTCAAGACTTTGCCTTTTCTGATTTTTTTTCTTATCCAGCTGGAGGCACATATTGTTAAATCGGTAGGTAAAATATATGTTAATAAAGCAAGGGTTGAAAAAGGAAAAGGGTAAAAGAAGTGCTCTAAATCTTGAATATAATAAATGAGTTTTGAGCCTTTTAAAATCTTGTGAAGTAGAGCGGGGAAAAAGGTGGGAAAAAAACTTACAACAACGTAATCTGCCGGGGGAGACTTGACAAGAAGATAGAAGAGGGTTTTTAGAAGGCCTATTGGATTTCTACCTCGGCGGGGTGTTAAGATTTTTTTCACCTTTTCATCAAGTTTGTAAAATTCTTCGAAGGCATCTTCGGGGACTACAATAAAAACATCGTGCCCTTTCTCCGCAAGGCCATTTATTAAAAAAGACAAAACTCTAACACCACCGTGCTTTTTGTATGAGAGTAGTGGAAAAACAAATTTCATTTAGTTTTTTCTTCGTAAATTGATATCTTTTCAATCCTCCTCTTGTGCCTACCCCCCTCAAATTCAGCCTCCAAAAAGGATACAACCGCGTTTAATGCTTCATCTTCGCCCATAAATCCACCGGGTAAACAGATGATATTTGCATCGTTGTGCTTTCTTGATAAAATGGCTAAACGTTCATCGGTTATGTGAGCAGCCCTTATACCTTTTACCTTGTTGGCAGAAATTGACATCCCGATACCTGTGTAGCAGATCAATATTCCAAAGTTGTTTTCACCATTGGCGACACTTTCTGCAAGAGGTATGGCAATATCTGGGTAGTCGCATGGCTCTTCGCTGTAAGTCCCGAAATCTTTAACCTCGTGGGAAATAGAGAGCTTGGATTTGAGAAACTCTTTCAATTTATACCCTCTGTGATCTGATCCGATAGCAATTTTCATTTTACTTTACCCAGGTAAAGTAATGCTCATACCTTTCGTCTGCCTCTTCAATTATGCGGAAGAACTCCTGTTGGATTTTTTTTGTAACAGGACCGATTTTACCTTCTCCTACAATTATCTTGTCAACGGACCGTATAGGTGTAACCTCTGCGGCGGTTCCCGTGAAAAAGATCTCGTCAGCTATGTAAAGCATTTCCCTGGGTATAAAGCATTCTTTGACTTCAAAGCCAAGAGACTTGGCAATTTCGATTACCGTTAAGCGGGTGATTCCGGGAAGGATTGTGGATTCCAGGTTTGGAGTGTAAATAACACCATCTTTTACGACAAAGATGTTTTCTCCAGAACCTTCCGAAATCGTCCCATAAGCATTGAGAGCAATGCCTTCAGAAAATCCATATACAACCGCTTCCATCTTGATTAGTTGGGCGTTAGCATAATTAGCGGTAGTTTTTGCCATGGCTGGGAAAGTATTTGGAGCCATGCGATTCCAACTGGAAATCATCACATCCACACCTTGTTCCAATGCCTCGGGTCCAAGATATTTTCCCCACTTCCATGCTGCAATTGAGACTTCAACGGGGCATTCCATTGGATTGACACCAAGATTGAAATATCCTCTGTAAAGTAAGGGGCGTATGTAGCATTCGTCCAGTTCGTTTATTTTTATCAATTCAACCGTTGCATTCATTAACTCTTCCAAAGTGAAGGGGGATTCCATCCTGTAAATTTTTGCAGAATCAAGAAGTCGTTTCATGTGTTCCTTCAATCTAAAAACCGCAGTGCCTCTCTTAGTTTTATAAGCCCTTATTCCTTCAAAAACCGCAGAGCCATAATGCAGGGCATGGGTTAAAACGTGGACCTTTGCTTCATTCCATGGCACCATTTTCCCAGACATCCATATGTATTTTGCTTCATTTATCTTTGCCATGACAACCTCCTAAATTATAATTTTTGTCAATCTAAAACTGTTGCAATTAAAGGCCACCGCCACGGGCAGTTGAGCTATATGGGTGGGATATTTTTCTATCCTTACATCAAGGGCATAAAATCTCCCACCCAGCCCGCCGGGACCAAGCCCCAACTCATTTATTTCCTTCAGCAGTTCAATTTCGAGACGGGCATAAAAGGGGTCTTCATTTCTTTTCCCAAATTCCCTAAGTAGTGCTTTTTTTGCAAGATAACTCACTAAATCAAAATTTCCCCCAATTCCAACTCCAATTACTACCGGTGGGCAGGGGTTCGGGCCTGCTTCTAAGATAGCTGAAAGAATGAACTTTTTCACACCTTCTACCCCTTCGTGAGGGGCAAGCATTGCCAGTTTGCACATTTGCTCACTTCCACCACCCTTGGGCATAATATAGATGGCTAATTTATCACCGGGAACCAGTTCTAAATGGATGATAGCAGGTGTATTATCTCCAGTGTTTTTTCTTTTTAAAGGGTCTTCTACAATCGAAGGACGGAGGTAATTTCCCTTGTACACTTCTCTTACAGCTTCGTTTAATACGCTGTTTAAAAGATCACCTTCCAGTTTGATTCCCTGTCCCATTTCTATATAAAAATTTACCATTCCCGTGTCTTGACAGAGAGGAATTCTTTCCTTCTTAGCGATTTTCATATTTTCTATAAGGTCCTTTAAAACATTTTTACCTGCTAATGACTGCTCTTCTTCCAATGCTTTCTCAAGAAGTTTTTGAAAATCAGGGTCCAGTTCAAAATTAGCCCTTAAAAGGGCTTCTTTAACCTTTTCCTTAATTATTTCAGTATTAATGACTCTCA
>JASEFR010000006.1:43496-75731 GCA_030019025.1 bacterium | reverse complement strand
CACATAGTCTCCCTCACCTTCAGCGTATAGAAAGCCCTTAATCGATCCCTGCATATTGCAAGTAGCACCTGCCTCGGGCACAGATCCGTGATAAGGATAAAGAGATATCAACCCTTCATAATAAGCGGCACCATCAACATTGAAGAAAGTGGCAGGAATTGCAAAGCTCGTATCCACAGTAAAGGTATCCCCTGATATATAATCAAGCCACATCCCTGTGCTATCAAAGCCAACAAAAGAATAATGCAAGAAATAAAAAGAAGCGTTGTCAGATTTATTCCACGAAACCAGTACATCTGAACCTAAACTTACGGTATCATCATCTGCAGGTTGAGTAATATTGGCAGTGTCAGGTATAACAAAAGTTCCCTCACAACCACCTAAAGGGGAGTTTGTTATCATTGTATATTGCAACCCAATGGAAAGTGATAATGTATCACTGAAATAAATACCACCTAAACCCAATTCTTTGCGGGAAATCGTATATACCGTGGTATCATGTTCCACTTTCACCTCCGAAAAAGCTATATCAGGAATAGGGTCTGACAGCAAATAAGCCTCCTGGTGATCTTCACTTACAAAAGCCACAAAAAAGGCATCGTTGGCGTCATGAGTACTGCCTGTCTCTGTCGAGCAGCCCGTACTGCAAATTGTGGAAACGGACACCGTAACTACAAGAACAACGAACATCAACGTTGATAACATACTCCACACCCTTTTTACCATCATATACTCCCCCCTTCAAACAATATTAGTTTAAAGATTTGAAAATTCTGCTATTATCCCTAACAACACTTTATTGCACTATGCTTCATGACACTATGCATATTCAAATAAAGTACAAATGCAGGACTATTCCTACACTTACTTCTGGACTTTCTTATATCCAAAATGCTACGCACAGAAGAAAGGCAGATCCCCAATTCAATGCCAAACTTCTTTTTCATCTTAATCCAAGTTTCTTTAAGATGGCACCACGTATAGCTTCTTTGGTTGGTTCAGGTATCTTAAAATATCCTGACTTTCTCGTAGGAGTTCCCACGTAAATATACACATAGTCTCCCTCACCTCCAGCGTATAGAAAGCCCTTAATCGATCCCTGCGTATTTGAAGTAGCCCCCGCTTCTAAAGCAGGGCCTTGGTAAGGGTACACATATATTGAAGCTTGGTAAAATGCCGCATCGGGAACATTGAAAAAACTTGCCGGAATCGTGAAAATCGTATCCATCAAAATAGTATCGGCGTACCCGTAATCAATCCAATACCCACCACTATCATATGCGGAAAAAGAGTAATGCAATTCGTAAAAAGATGCATTGCTAATTTTATTCCATGAAACCAATATATTTGAACCTAAACTCATCGTATCATCACTTGTAGGCTGAGTAATGTTGGCAGTATCAGGTATAGTAAAAGTTCCCTGACATTCTCCCAAATTGGTGGTCAACCTAAGCGTATAAGGAGCACCAACTAATAGGGAAAGGGTATCTCCAAAGAATATGTATCCCCGCCCAATGCCTTTCTCGGAGAATATGTATGTATTTGTATCCCATTCTATTACTACGTGCGAAGAAGCTAAATCTGCAACAGGATCAGAAAATAGAAAAGCCTCTTGGTCATTTTCGTCTATAAAAGCAACGAAAACAGCACTCAAATAAGTTGTATCGTGAACAAAAAGGGTATCTGTTTTTACTGTACATCCAGTATTGCTAACTGTAGAAACAGAGACCGTTAGAGTCATCAAAGCCAATAATACACCAGCCCCTATTTCCAAGATTTTCCTTACCATATTAAGCCTCTTTTAACTTGCAAGAGTCAGTTTATTTATTATACTACTTGATAAATTTTGCATTCAACTTGAATTTGAAAATACCGCAAACCTGCTTTACCTTTATTTTTGAGAAGGAGGTAAGATGCCTCTCTTAAAACTTGAAAAAGTCGAAAAGATATACAATACAGGAAAAGTACAAGTCCATGCCCTGAAGGGCATTGACCTCGAGGTAGAAAAAGGAGAATTTATTGCCCTGGTTGGGCCATCAGGTTCCGGTAAAACAACTCTTCTTAACCTTATAGGATGCATAGACAAACCTACAAAGGGAAAAGTTTTTATTGAAAATACCGTTCTAAATGAGAAAAGCTCCGATGAACTTGCCCAGTTAAGAAGGCACTATTTTGGCTTCATTTTTCAAAGTTTTAATCTTATACCCGTCCTGAACGTTTATGAAAACGTGGAAATTGCCTTAAATCTAAAATACCCAAGGCTTTCAAAAAAGGGGAAGGAGCGCAAAATTCTTGAGATTCTGGAATTAGTTGGACTCAAGGACAAAAAGGACATTAAACCCCTCGAACTTTCTGGTGGAGAGCAACAAAGGGTTTCCATAGCAAGAGCGCTGGTTAAAGATCCCGAATTTGTCCTCGCCGATGAGCCTACAGCCAACCTGGATTCGGAAACAGGAAAGAATATCGTAAATCTAATGAAAGAACTTAATGAAAAGCAGGGTGTTACATTTATTTTCTCCACTCACGATCCATTAATAATGCAGTATGCTAAAAGAATAATAAAACTAAGGGACGGAAAAATCGAGGTATAATATGTTAAAAACGGCTTTCAGAAATTTATTCAGGCACAAAAGGAGAACCCTGCTAACTTTTTCCATCTTAAGCGTTGCGATAATGTATTATATTGTTATCCAGGGCATGCTTGATGGATTTGAGATTGAATCAACAAAAAACTTCATAAACCTGGAAACGGGACATCTGAAAATAACATCGGAGGAATATAACCCAGAAACCTTTGAAGGGAGAATGCATACCTATATTAATGTGGAAAAGACACTAAAGTCATTGCCTTTCGTCAAAGGAATATGTCCAAGACTTAAAATAGCAGGGTTTCTGGACAATGGAATAGATGAATATCCTGTTATAATTGTGGGAATCGATCCAGATAAGGATACTGCAGTTTTTGAACTACATAAGTACACTAATGGCCTGATCTCACAGTCAGGGCTTTGGATCGGAAGTGTAATCGCTGATAGATTTAAAGTAAAGGAAGGTGATGTTCTATACTTAACTTTCAAGGGGAAAAGAGGCGCTATTGTTTCCAAGGAGTTTACTGTGGAAGGTATTATTGATGCACCAAGCTTTATCATCAACAACCTTCAAGTCTTTACACACATAAACTCCCTAAACGAAATTGGGGAATTTGAAGGTGAAATTTCAGAAATATTTGTCAAAACAGACAATTTTGAAAACTCCTTTAAATATAAGATCGAGATTGAAAAAATCCTTCCAAAATATTCAGTAAAAACCTGGCAGGAGGAAGGGAAAGATTTTCTCTCCATAAGTGAAGCGAAAAAATTTTCACAGAACATCTTGCTTTTCTTCATAATTCTTATTGGAATTATAGGTACAACCAACACCCTGATGATAGCAGTTTTTGAAAGAATGAGAGAAATTGGTACCCTAAAGGCAATTGGTATGAAAGATAGTGAGGTTATGAAACTTTTCGTAACCGAAGGCGTACTTATTGGAGTTGTAGGGTCCATTTTTGGCGTTCTTTTAGGTGTGATAATAAATTACCTTCTGGTTAAATACGGAATTGATTGGTCTCCATTGCTTCCGAAGGACATGAACTTCGGTTACCGAGTTTCGGGGGTAATAAAAAATACGTGGAATTTTAAGAGTATCTGGATTTCACTGATTCTCGGGCCAATTTCTACATTAATCGCCAGTTACTTGCCGGCAAAAAAGGCAAAGGGTTTATTACCTGCGGAGTGTTTAAGATGGATATAAAAAAGCTTGCATTTAGAAATTTGATGAGGAATAAGCGCAGGTCGTTTTTGACCGCCCTATCCCTTTTTGTTTCGGGATTTGTAATAGTCGCATTACATGGGTATCTTAAGGGGGCACTCAACGCCTCAAGAGAGTTAATCATCAAACTGGACACAGGACATGTTCTCATCACAACAAAAGACTACTTTGAAAGGCGGATATTCCTGCCACAGGAAGAGTACATAGAGGAACTTGACGAGGTCATAAGTCTTCTTGAAAATTCAAAATATGTGAACTTTTACACCTTGCGGATCAAAGCCGGGGGAATGGTCTTTACTAAGGACGGAACCAACAAGCCCAGCTACCTTTTCGCTATAGATCCAGAAAAGGAATCAAAAACCTTTGAATTGAAGAAAAAAATAGTAGAGGGGACTAGTGATTTAGAGAAAGGTTGTGTTATAGCTTCAGACTTAGCGCGCACCTTGAAGTTAAAACCCGGTGATACTCTTACAATTCTGACACACAGTGTATCAGGCGGCTTATCTGCTACAAAATTACCCGTCTCGGGAATTGCCAGGATAGGTTATGCCACTCTGGATCGTTCACTTATAGTCTTATCCTTTGAACATGCTAAAAAACTTCTAAAAATGGGTGATGGAACCCATGAAATACTTGTATTCCTTAAAAAGGAGAAAGATATAAATAAGTTCATAAATTCCCTTCATTTACCCGAGGGACTTACCGCTAATCCCTACACCTTCGCACTCGGGGGATTTGCCTTTTTTTATAAATTCGCAGACGTTTTTTATCTCAACATTTATATTCTCATCACATTACTTGCTGCCTTTGCCATCATTAATACTATGACCGTTGCTGTTTTCGAAAGAATGCGAGAAATCGGTACGCTAAAAGCCCTTGGAATGACTGATAACGAAATCTTTAAACTATTCGGATTAGAAGGAACCCTTATTGGTTCTACGGGGGGCCTTGCGGGTGGATTAATAGGTTTTCTTACCAACACAATTTTGCATACCAAGGGAATAAACTTTGAATCTTTGATAAAAGGAATAGAATTTCCATTCCCTTACATAATTAGGCCTTCAGCGAATCCATGGATTCTTGTTCTTGCCTTTCTAATTGTCACCTCGATGTCCTTTTTGGCTTCAATCTTTCCTGCCTTGAAGGCAAAGAGACTAACGCCTCAAGAAACTTTGAGAAACATATAGGGGGAACCATGAAAGCAATTTTTATAATATTGGTTCTGTTTCAACAATTTTCTTCAGAGGAAGTTTTAAACAAGTTGAGGAGAAACTTGAAATACAATACCTCCCGCTTCACTGCCGAGATTGAGATTAAAAAAGGAAAAAGAATCCTTACTAAATCTTTTAAAGGATACAGCAAGAGTGAAAACTTTTACCTGGAATTCACGAATCCTGAAGACAGAGGTGTAAAATACCTTAAGTTGAAAGATAATCTTTACATATACTTGCCCGATATTGACGATGTAGTAAGGCTTTCTGGTGATATGCTCAAGCAATCCTTCATGGGAAGTGACCTATCCTATGAGGACGTCATGCAAGAAGATCCTTTGAAATATTATATGTCAACTTCTATGAGTGATACGATGATCGGGGAAAGGAAATATGCGATTTTAGAACTTGTGGATACAACGGGAAGCGCCCCATACTACAAAATAAGAATGATTGTGGATCCTAATAAAGGCATCTGGCTTAAAGAGGAGTTAATTACAAAAAGCGGTAGAAAGATAAAAGAAGTGGAAGCTGTTGAATTTAGAAACTTCAAAGGGAGAGAATTTCCCACCCTAATTGTGATGAGAGATTTACGGCTTAAAGATTCTTACACCAAGTTTGTTTTTAAAGAAATTGAATTAGATATTCCCGTCCCTGAAAAGTACTTCTTATTGAGCGAACTCAAAAAATGAAAGTTCTGGCATTAATCTTTCTTTCTACTTTAAAGTTTGGATTATCAGCCTTTGGATTTTATGACTCTAAAAGTGAAAACTTTACGGGGATATTAAGACCTTCCGTTAACATTAACTTGAAGTTTAACGATTTCAGGCTTTACTCAGACTTTGGACTAAATGCAATTAAAACAGAGGATTCTACCGATATCAGGGGGAAGATTTACCAGTGTTACTTAAAATACCAGCATAATGGCCTGGAAATTAAAGGAGGAAAAATCCTGTACATCCCCGGATTTCCGGGGCTCTTCAATCCCTTTTTCTATCCCGTAGCTTTTGAAACTGTTGAAACGGAATTTGAAGGAGAAAAAGGTCTTTTTTTAAGATTCATAAACGATATAATAACGCCAACTCTTTTTTACACATTTAAAGAGAGCACATCTGACATTGTGAAGGCTCAGCTGTCAAAAGGATTCTCAAAATTTGAGATAGGTGTCTACAGCGAGATAAAAAAGGGCTTAAATATTGGAGGCTATTGCGGTTATTTCGGTAAACTGACTGCAAAGATGCAGAGCTTCCTAAAGGATTCTATACTGAAAGTCACAGCCAGCGTTGAGTTTCCAGTAAGGAACACCCTGCTTTTGGTGAGTTTCTCCCATTCCAGTTATCCTGAACTCACGATAATCCCTGCAAATTATATGCTGACAAAAAACCTGCTTGCTGTTGAAGTAAAATTCCAAGACCGCATCTTTGAAATTCCATATTTTCTTTGCTTCTTAGACATAGACAATAAAACGTTTATCTCTCTCCTTGACTATAGATACGTAATGAGCAATAACGTAATTTTAGAAACTGGGTTTACTCTGGGTTTCAAAGAGACAAAAATCAACTACGCAATCTATGGGGGATTTAAACTCACAAAGGGTTTTTAATCCTGAAGTCTTCCTTGTTAAAGAGCGAATGTAGGACTTTAAAATCCCATCTAAAAGAATGAAAGACATAGTTCAAAGCCCCAGTTGCTCGTTAGTTTAAATAAACACATTGGATGTAATAAAAAATCGAGTAAGGGGTTTCAAATCCCACAAATAACTTTAATTCATCTTACCTTAGTACCCGATATTAAGTCCCAGTTTTAAACCATCAAAGGAGGGCAAAATCCTGCACATTCCGCCAGAGCATACGAGTCCTCCCCTCCTTTTCCCATAAGACAAAGCAATACTCCCATTTTCAAAGCGGTATATCACTTCAAAAGTCGCCCAAAAATTCTCGTTATTGAAACGGGGGATTTTCTTGGTAGAATACTCAATCTGAAAGGAAGCACTAAGATTTTCAAATAGATTCAGCCCATAAGTAATTTCAGTCATCCAGTATTTTATGCTATCCTCTTGACTTCGGGTGATTTTAAAACCTAACTCAATTGGCACTTTGAAATTAAACTCAGAATGTGCTTCAAGGTAATAAGTCAATAATGTCTGGTATTCAGGCTCAACTCTGAGATACTTCTCCCTTGCGCCTTTCAAATTCAAAGGTATTCCATTAACATGTCCATAGAATTTTAAATACCCCTCTTGAAAGGCTTTACTATAAGAAGGACTTATAATGCTATTTTCCTTTAAATCAACTATACTGGCGAGTTGCAATTCAAAATAGGAATCAGAGATGTTATAAGTACAGAGTAGGCTCAGCCCTTTGTCGGCGTATCCCGCTTCTGGTAAAAGTTCTTTTTCAGTAATAACTGGTGGAAGATTGTAATTCCAGAAATTTATTGAATCGTAATAGACACCAGAAAGGCTAATATTAAAAGAGTTAAAGTTGCCCATTAAGTTTGCATTAACTCCCAGGCCTTTAAGTCGAGAGTAAGTTATTGGATCAACACCCCATTTCCTCCCAATATTAATTTCAAAACTGACTGACTTTAGAGAAACCTCGCTCCGAAAACCGTAAATTTCTTGAAAAGCTGAACTTTCTGGCATATTTTTTCTGTTCAACCTAACATAGGTTGCTTCAATATCAATGTTCTCTCTTTCACAAGTGATATTTAAAGCTCTAATCACGTCCGTTGTATCGTTGGTTAAGAAAAAAATAAAATTGTCATAATCATAGGAAACCAGTTGGCCACTCAAAAGGTTAAGGGCTATTCCGCCATGCTTTCCCACAATTTCAAAACCCCTTATATACCTCAACCTTCTGAACTGAAAATCACTAACCTGAGATAATACGAGCCCCCTTTGAAATTGCTGCTGAAAATCAAAAAGTTTTAACTCAACGAAATCGTTATTGAAAGAAAAGCCGGGTTTTAACACTAATAATCCCTTGTTCCATTGAGAAGGCTGCTGAATAACAAAATCTGAAAAAATTAAGAAGTTGGAGAGTGAATGCCGGAAGTTTCCAAAGGTCAAAACATGCTCCTCTAAGGATTTTCGATCAAGGAAATAATCTCCGTTTAGGCTAAAGTTAAATTGCACAAGTAAAGCAAATAAAAACCTCATATTTACTCTTCCACTAAGAGTTTTTTCAGTAATTCCTTATCCTTTGTTGAAAATCCCGTAAATCGTTTCAGTAACTTTTTCTCCTTTGAATATAAGAAAGAGGTAGGAAGGGCACTAACGCCATAAGATTTCATAAGAGACTGGTCAAAATCCATTACAACGGGAAAATCCCATTTTTTAGTCTTAATAAAAGCGTCCACCCGACTCAGCTTGCGCTGACCATCTTCATTAATCGCAATAACTACAATATTAAGAGAGTCTTTTATTTTGTTAATTTTGTCAAGTTCCTTCACACAATTGGTACACCAAATAGCCCAAAAGCTAATATAAACGGGCTTCTTGCCCCAAATTGTATCCATATCAACAACGCCATAATTAAAAGTTTTTATTTCTCTTGAATTAAGCAATGCAAAAGTAAACAATACAAATGCTTTAAACATTTACTTAACCTCCAATATTTTTAAGGTTTGCACTTCTGATGATGTAAAGGCTCTAATAAAATAAACCCCATTTTTAAGTTCAAACGGAAGAGAATTCACATAATCAAGATCTCTTGAAAAAAGTAAAACACCCTGTGGATCGTAAACCTCGACTCTTTTTAACCCATCACCATAAAGCATGCCAGACTTGTAGTAAAGTCTTTTCGTGAACTCTCTGACAGGAACCTGCCCTGTGATATAAACTGAATCCCTATCCTGAAAATTGTCAGCATCATAAACTCTATATACCGCATTCAATGGACCAGTTTCAGAACCTGAGTAAAAGTCAAGCTGAATCGTATCTCTAATCCCCGAAGGAATACTCACCTCAACACTATCTGAATAATAGCACATTTGTTGAATACACTGCATAAACTGTAGATCCGAGGGGGCAGATATTCGCTCAAAGTGAAATATAAGGTTTCTTGGAATGCTGTCATTTAAAAGTTCAATCTTCAAAGTGGCATAGCTGTTAGTATCCACATAAATATAAGGAGAACCCAAAGTCCTGAGAGAAAACATTGAAATAATTATGATAAAAACTACACTGCCCATTAAAACCTCCTTTGTAGCACACTAATTATTTTTAAATTAACAGTATCTTGTAAAAAAGCCACAAAATTACCACCAATTAAAAGGTTTTTATCAACTTTCATCTCATAAGGTATCGCTGCAACCGATGAACGGTAGAACGTTACAACATTGTTGAAAATGGAATCGGGGGCACCGGGCTGTTTAAAGATTATGCTATCCCTCGTAAGAAACACAAACAATTTTAATCTTTCCAAACTAAATTCACCAGCCGCACCAATTATCATTCTCGCCGTATCACCTTCATCTATATATGTTACCTTTAGTCCTAAAGAATCTTCCCGGCTTCTAAGTGCTCTGTAATAGTTCTCAAACATGCTCAAACTCACTCCAGAAGAACCTTCAATTCTTTCCTCCCCGTGAATGATCGTAACAGGAGCGGAAGATCCAATATTATAAAGATTTTGCCTTTCCAAAATCGATTCGGGGGAGAGAGTATCACCAAGAGTTCTCATATGATACTGCAAAACCACAACAGAATCGCTCAAGTTTTGTTTCAGAGAGTCGAGGGACTTTTCAACAATAGAACAATTAGGGCATCTCGCATACCCAAAAACCTCAAAAACCGGAATTATTGGTTGAGAAGTAGGCTCCGGCATTTGAGGAAGCCTAGAACATCCTGTTATTAAAAAAAATACTACCAGAAAGAACCTGCGATGTATCAAATTGAAACCCTCCTTCAAAATTATTCATTAATACTTCCGTTAAGATTTTATTTCTCCGAAATAAAGACATTTGTTTCTCTGGTCCACAATGCATATAGTATTCTTTTTCTCCTTGGCTTTCGAAAGGGCAATATCAGCTAAAGAATAGAAGAAAAACTCATCCTGAGATGCTTCGGGACTATTAAAGAAGACACATCCCACGGAAAATGATGATTTAGTAACTGAATCTGCCTGTAAGCTAAAATATTCTTTTCTAACGTCTCTAAAAGCATCAATCACTCTTCCTATGTCAGAAAGCCCAACAAGGATTACACCGAATTCATCGCCCCCTACCCTGCCGACATAGTCTGTCGTGCGAAATTTCTTAGACAATATTTGTCCGAAATTCTTCAAATGTTCATCCCCTTTTAGATGTCCAAAATAATCATTAACCTCTTTAAAGTTATCCAGGTCTATCATGCAAAAAACAAGGTTTTCGCCTTTTTGGGCAACTCTTTGTGCTTCTATCTTTAATGTGCTAAGAAGAGAGTTTCTGTTCATTACTCCAGTAAGTCCGTCTGTTTCGGCAATTTTTTTAAGAGTTATAGTGTGTAGAAAATTTTCCCTTTCCAGTTTTTCCATAACGTAGGAGATAAAAAGACCACCTGCGTAAGTAGAGACGAGGAAAAAATTGTTGTTAATAAAAACCGCCTTTGGTAACGGATTAACTTTCAAACTCACAATTTGAAATCCAATTAAGAGAATAATACCGTTAATTGCTGCGTAGACAAACCTTAACCTCAGCAGAGCAAAGTTAAAAAACAAAACCAATGTCAAGCCTTGAGAGTACAGATACATTGAAGGGGGTTTTATAAGCGCAAGCATTGCAAGGATACCAAAACCACCTATTAGTGCAGCAAGAGATGATATCATTTGTAAATGCCTGTGAAAAATTTTTAGAAAAGTCAGGAAAAATAAAATAAAAATAACAGGAACGACAAACTCGAATCTGATCATCCAAATTACCGTTTTCAAAGTCCCAACTATTACAGCGTCAAGTAAGGCAAAGATTGAATATAGGAAAATACCAAAAAGTAAGGCCAACCTTATAATTGGCAAAGATTTTCGTGCATATTCCTCACGGAATTTTCTCTCAAGACCCGTGTCTTTAAAGCGCAAAGTAAACAATCTCATTATACTCACTGTTTTTACAGATAAAGTTTATAGCCAAAATTTCTAATTTTCAAAAAGTTGAAGTTTTATTCTTTAAAATTGTGCCTTTTCATTTATAAATGTGAGTTCCAAAACCGTTGTAGAGTGCGTCATGCGCTTTTTCAATAGAAGTTATAATAACCTTTCTTCCGCCATTTTCAAGAAAATCAAAGGCTGCCTCAATTTTTGGTCCCATCGAACCTTCAGGGAATTGACCCTCTTCGTAGTATTTTCTGAGTTCATCAACCTTAACTTCTTTCAAAGGCCTTGCATCAGGTTTTCCAAAGTTAACATAAACATAATCAACTTCAGTTAAAATCATGAAAAGATCAGCCTTTATTTCTCTCCCTAAAAGGGCCGAAGCCCGATCCTTGTCTATTACCGCTTCAACACCTTTCAAAACACCATTCTCTTCAATTACAGGTATGCCACCTCCACCTGAAGCAATAACTATCACGCCTTCATCGACAAGTTTAGAAATTATTGGAGCTTCAACGGTTTTAAGTGGCCTTGGAGATGGGACAACTACTCTATAACCCCTTCCTGCATCTTCCTTCATCACCCATCCAAAATTTTTCATCAATTCTTCTGCTTCTTCCTTGGTAAAGAAATCACCAATCGGTTTAGTGGGATTTTTGAAAGCAGGATCATTTTTGTCAACCACTACTTGAGTAACTATAGCAACAACTTCTTTATCAATGCTATCTTCTCGCAGTTGTTTTCTAATTGCTCTCGAAACAATGTACCCGATCCACCCTTGAGTCTCAGCATTGAGAGCGTCAAGGGGGTACGGAGGAAACTTTTGCCTTGAAAAGATATTTCTAAAAAACTCTACCCCGACCTGTGGACCATTCCCATGCGTGATACAAATCTTATAGCCTTCTTCTGCAAGGGCAACCACCGGTTTTATGACCTTCGAAGCATTTAAATACTGATGTTCTATGGTAAAAGGTTCTCCCTTTCTTCTGAGTGCATTTCCACCGAGGGCTATAATGATCTTCTCCATTTCATACCTCCTTAACAAAGGCGCAAACTGCTATTGCGAAATCCCTTTCATGGGATACACTTATTGAAGAGCCTCGCACAATTTCCCCATTTACCCTAACAAAAGGAGTTCCCTCTGAATTCAAAATTTCAATATTTCTCAAACTTATATTCTTAAGTCCCATAGCCTTTATCACCGCCTCTTTAGCTGCAAACTTCCCTGCATAGCAAATATGCCGGTCTTTTCTTCTACTGCAGTAATCATACTCAACTTTTGAAAAGACCCTTTGAAGAAATTTATCTCCATACTTCTCAATCAAAAAAGAAAACCTTTTTACACTCACTATATCAATTCCAACGGAAATCATTTTAAAAAGAGTAGTCCAAACTTAACTGGAGATTAACTACCCTCCTGCGATCCAAAAAGGGTAAATAGACTTCGTTACCCTCTGGATCAACGATATTCATGTTTAGTAAACCAGTATGCGGATAAGTTGTTAACTTATCCTTCACCTTAAAACGCAAACCGAGATTGGGTCTAATCCTTTCAACAACGGATAAAAACCACTTGCTACCATCACCATAAAGAAAGTCGATACCAGTATCTTCAAAATGCCAGAGAGAATAACCGTTAGTTGCCCATACCACTGCACCTGCTTTGATTGAGAGACCTGAAGTTACATCCCTATCTAAGTAAAAAGAAAGAAAAGAACCGTAAATGGATGTTCTGAAATCAATACCCCGTTCGGTTAATTTCATTATAGAATTTCTATACTCTGCGGTAAAGAAAGTACCACCAAAGGGAATCATAAACTGCAATGAGTTTTCTTTAAGCCAACTGGTAGAGATCCCAAGGTACCTGATATTTGATTTCCTTTGCATCCTATTGGTATACCTGATTCTGAACTGGTTAATAACTCTATATTCCACCTGGAATTGAGCCCGGTAGTTATTCTGCAAATCTGATTTGTCTCGCCACAAATCAAGGTATAACCTTGGAAAGAGAAGCCTTGCAAAAGGTTGATACCTTGCTTCAATATAGATACCTTGTTCAGGTTTTGGAAAGGGAAGATATCCAAGGCTCGCATACATGGGATCTATAAGCCTGTAACTTCTTGTTAAGACGGTGTATCTGAACCGCGTATCTTCGTAGAAGGTTCTTGCATAAGGGTTTGTGTAGTTAATGTCGTAATCTCTGTAAATTAGTGTCAAGTTAAAAATGCTTTGTTGAACTCTTCCTTTTAAAAAAACTGCATCTCCTCCCTTGAGTTCTTTCGCATACTCCATCTCAAGAGAAAAGGGGTAAAGGACCGTTCTACCAGAAAGCTGGATAAACTTTTTCTCCCGCCCACCAATCCAGTTGAAAACTGGATCAGAAAAATCTTCTCTATCGAGGGGAATATCCATGAAGGAAAAGTTGCAGAGCATTGGACGAGAATACCATATTCTCATTCCCGAAAAACCTATTTGGGTCCCAGGAATTTTTTCCAGAACATCCAGTTTTACATTAAATCCCTGGACTTTTTCGTAAAACTTATCTCTGAAAACGGAGGGTATAAAATCCCCATCGTAATAAAAAATCAGATTTCCCTCTTTATCTTCAACTCCATTTTTTAAAGAGTAAGAATGCCACAGGGAGATTTTCACAGGCCCTTTAACGGCCTCAACCGCACCTCCATAAAGAGAAAATGCATCATAACGTGAAAGGTCACCAAATATTCCAAAAACCCTATCCATAAGCCGGGATCTTCCCTCGTCACTGTTATCAATAAGAAGACCATGATCGAGGGTAATCCGATAGTACCCAAGAATTCCCTTATTAAGAACTAATCCAAAGGGTAACTTTAGCTTTTCCACCGATGCGAAGTACTTTGGCAAGGGTTGAGGTAAATAGGGATTGTTGTAATAGGAGAGTCCTACTCTCACCTTCCCCCAAGCGAGGCCGTTAAATTTAAACCTAATATATGGTTCGGGTTTTAAGCGGGAAGATTCATCCTTTTCCTTTAAAAGCTGATTAGCAAGCCAAAGGCTATCTTGGGCAGTCCAACCCGCTGCCTTTAAGTTGGTCCAAAGAGTTGTGGTCGTATCTGCTATAGAGGTAGTTAACTGTTCAAGGCGGGCTTCAATGTCGCTGGTCTCTTCTTGGAAAAGTTCTGAATAATGGCTAATATTAAAGGTAACCCATCCAGTAAAGGGAACAGGTCTCGTATCTCTGAAGGTTATGTAAGGAAGCATGTTGCGATACCCGTAATATGATAGGCCAGGAGCCCTTCTAAGATGAGAAGGCCTCAGAAAACCAACCATTTTGGCTCTCTTATAAGTTTGAACTGCATCAATGAGCGAAACTCCATATATGGAATACAGCTCGTCAATAGAAGCCTTATTTACATTTATAGGATTAGCAAGAGCGCTGAACCAGTAATCCAGCGCTGTTTCTTGAGGGCTTTCTTCAGTAACTATCCTTTCCCTTACTTCCTGAGCATAAAAAGAAAAGTAAGCTCCTCTCTCCCTTTGACTAAAATAGACCCGCTCCTTCAAAATTTTAATATCTTCTGGCGTAAGAAAGGGCAGTTTAGCCACCTCATAGATATCCTGAAAAGGACCGTAATTTTCCCGATAGGTATAAAGCTTCACTACTTTAATGCTGTCAATGGGAAGGGCCTTGAGAAGTTCCTCTACACTTGATTTGTTGAGATCAACCTTTCCCTCAAATTGAGAAATAACGAAAATGAGAAGAAAATGCTTTAACACTATCACCTCCTGAAATTGATAGAAAAGGAATGAGCGGGAGACAACTCAAAGTTCGTTGAAAAGGCATAACCTACAATAAAACCTTTCAAATTAATTTCAAGCCCAAAGGAAGCCTTTTTGTAATCATCACCGTAATTTAGACCCCCTTTAACCTGAAGAAGCCCATCTGCGAGGGAAACCTCCTCACCGAGCATAAAAATGGGAGAATTGCCAGGATACATACGAAAACTCAAATAAGTGGAACTCAATCCTTGAATGGAAATAGTTATACCGGTATCCAAATATTGAGGCAAATCGCTTCCCCTGATAGCACTTCGTGTTATATTTTTATAAAAAACACCGGCAGAAACAAAATCTGAGACCGCAGATTGTATGCCCAGATCAATTCCACCCTTGTAATCTGTGCCAAATCTTGGGTCCTGAAACTTGTATATATTTAAACTGCCACCTACATTGATGACCCCTACATTTCTCCCATAAGAGAGGAGATACATTCCTTCAGCGTACTTGCCCTCATTCTCTATGTTCAGAAAATACTCACTAATCCCAATAGCAAAATTAGAATACTTAAATCCAAGAATTGTTGATTTTAGGCCCTTAATGTTACCATAAGGGATTTCATAAGAAAGCAAAAGTTCAAATTTGGAACCAGAAGAAAGACCTGCAGGATTAATAAAGAGAGCCTCTACACCAAAGACACCACCAACGCCGCTTTCAGAAATTGATCTTGAATAGGTAGTAATTCCAATGTTTTCGTGAGATGCGAATAGTAAACCAACCAAAATTAGAAGAGGCGATGCTTTTAATATTTTCTTCATAAAAGTCTCCTCATATTTTCATACCGATCCTGATAAAGCGGAAAGGATTCACAGAGTTCCTGAACTTCCCTTCTTACATCGGCAATAACCTTCTCATCATCGGGAGCCTTTAAAACCTTACTTATTAATTTCCCTATCTTTACCATCTCATCCTCTTTCATACCCCTTGTAGTCACTGCGGGGGTTCCAATCCTTATACCACTTGTAACTGTGGGCTTTTCGGGATCAAAGGGGATAGTATTTTTGTTCACTGTAATGCCCGCCTTTTCCAGAGCCTTTTCAGCAATATTTCCAGTAATCTTAAAGGGTCTCAAATCCACGAGCATTAAATGATTATCCGTCCCTCCTGTAACAAGACGCAGTCCCTCGGACATGAGGGTCTCAGCCAGCTTCTTAGCGTTCTTTACAATCTGCTCCTGGTATTGTTTAAATTCAGGAGTAAGTGCCTCCTTAAAAGCAACGGCCTTCGCAGCAATAACATGCATTAATGGTCCTCCCTGAGCGCCCGGAAATACCGCTTTATCAATATCTTTCGCAAACTCAGCCTTGCACATAATCATACCGCCTCTCGGTCCACGCAAGGTTTTATGAGTCGTCGTTGTAACAAAATGGGCATAAGGAATAGGTGAGGGATGAACTCCTGCTGCAACAAGTCCAGCAATGTGCGCAATGTCGGCCATGAAATAGGCTCCAACCTCATCTGCAATTTCCCTGAACTTATCCCACTCAATAATTCTGGGATAGGCTGAATATCCTGATAAAATAATCTTGGGCTTATGTTCTAAAGCAAGCTTCCTTACGAGGTCAAAATCAATCCTTTCCGTTTCAGGGTGAACTGTGTAATGGACTACATTGTAAAGTTTTCCAGAAAAAGAAACCTTGTGGCCATGAGAAAGGTGACCGCCATGAGAAAGCTGCATCGATAAAATTGTGTCGCCGGGATTTAGTACCGCGAAATAAACCGCCATATTTGCCTGAACACCCGAGTGAGGCTGGACGTTAACATGATCAGCACCAAAAAGCTGTTTTGCCCTTTCAATGGCAAGCTTCTCAACTACATCCACAAATTCGCATCCCCCATAATACCGCGCCCCAGGATACCCCTCCGCGTACTTGTTGGTCATAACATTGCCCATCGCTTCCATCACTGCATCAGAAGTGAAGTTCTCCGAAGCAATTAGCTCAAGGCCATTTCTCTGCCTTTGAAGCTCATTAAAGATAGCCTCAAACACTTCACGGTCAGTTTTTCTTAAGTTTTCAAACATGCTATCTTCTCCCTATTATTATATTCAAGAAATATTCATAAATTTCCGTACCCTCTGCCAATTCTGGATGAAAAGTCATGGCAAGGATGTTTCCCTGCCTTACAATGACCGGAGAGTCTTCAAATCTTCCAAGGACCTGAACTTCCTTTCCCATGTCAACGATCTTTGGTGCTCTTATAAAAACACCTGTAACTCCAACTTCTTTTCCATCTAAGTTAATCTTCAAGGGAGCTTCAAAGGATTCCCTCTGTCTTCCATAAGCATTCCTTTTCACAGTAATATTAAGAACTCCAAGGGGGGTCACCTCGCTTTCTTTTCCTTCGAGCTTTTTTGCAAGCATTATTAAGCCTGCACAGGTGGCAAAAACAGGGAAACCATTTTCGACCCTTTCTCTCAAAATTTCGTCTAAAGCATATCTGCTAATAATCTTGCTTATGGTCGTGCTCTCTCCACCTGGTAAGATTATACCATCAATTTCATCGAGCTGTGATGTTTTTTTCACAAGTAAATAATCGTTGCCCGTTTCAACAATTTTACGTGCATGAAGCTCAAAATCCCCTTGTATTGCGAGAATTCCAATTTTCACTACCACCCCCTTGTTTGCAACAGCTCTTCTTGTGATAATTTAGAAACGTCGATTCCTCGCATCGGCTCACCAAGTCCCCTGGAAATTCTCGCAAGTATCTCAGGATCATCGTAATAGGTAACAGCATCAACAATTGCCCTTGCCCTCTCCTCTGGGTTTTCAGACTTGAAAATCCCACTACCAACAAATACTGCTTCTGCGCCAAGCTGCATCATAAGAGCCGCATCAGCGGGCGTGGCGATACCACCTGCAGCAAAATTCGGAACAGGCAATTTACCGTGATCGCGCACATATTTTACCAGTTCGTAAGGAGCACCAAGCTTTTTAGCCTCGGTAACCAGCTCTTCTTCTCCAAGTGTTGTTAATCTCTTAATCTCTGATTGAATCTTCCTCATATGTCGGACCGCTTCCACTACGTTGCCAGTACCTGCCTCACCTTTTGTTCTAATCATTGCAGCACCTTCGGCAATCCTTCTTAATGCCTCACCAAGGTCTCTGGCACCGCAAACAAAAGGCACTTTGAAAACGTGTTTGTTAATATGGTATTCCTCATCAGCAGGGGTTAAGACTTCACTCTCGTCAATGAAATCAACCCCAAGGGCTTCAAGAATCTGGGCCTCAACAAAATGTCCAATTCTAACCTTTGCCATAACGGGAATGGAAACCGCTTCCATAATTTCTATTATCTTTTCAGGGTCTGCCATTCTGGCAACCCCGCCTTCTTTCCTTATGTCTGCAGGTACTCTTTCCAGAGCCATAACAGCGACAGCCCCTGCCTGCTCTGCAATCTTAGCCTGTTCGGCAGAGGTTACATCCATTATGACCCCACCCTTTAACATTTCAGCAAGTCCTACTTTCAATCTAAATGTACCAGTCAAAATAGTAGACATTTTCTCACCTCCCATATGCTTTCAGTATATAACTTTTTACGTGTAAGGTCAAGAATTATCGGTTGTTCTGGCATATTCATAAAACATTCAGTAAAATTTTCTTATGGCAAAAAGAGTCTATTTTCTTGACGGAAAATTTAAAAGGAAACCCCTCTCAAGCGTAGAGGACAGGGGATTTTTCTTTTCCGACAGCGTTTATGAGGTGATCAGAGCAAGAAACGAAAAGCCTTTATTCCTCGACGAGCACCTTTCAAGACTCGAACGGGGGCTAAAGGAATTGAAAATAAACTACCCACTTGATAAAGAAGAACTTGAAGAGATAATCAAAAAATCACTAAAAAAACTCAAGAAAAAAGAAGCGGCCATATATGTGCAGATAACCAGAGGAAAAGAGCCAAGGAGTCATTTACCGAAAAAAAATACGAAGCCCACACTTATATTAATCACCAGCGAATTCAAACCACTTGCGTCAAGACTCTTTAAAGAAGGAGTTTCGGTGATACTTTATCCTGACATCCGGTGGGCGCGCTGTGACATAAAAACGACCATGCTTCTACCCAATGTGCTTGCGAAAATTGAAGCAAAAGAAAGGGGATTTTTTGATGCACTATTTCATAAAAACGGCTACATCACTGAAAGCACCTCATCCTCCTTCTTTGGGATATTAGACGGAAAATTGATTACTTATCCCGCAACGAACGAGATTCTACCGTCCATTACAAGAGAAAAAGTAATATACATTGCCCAAAAGCAACAAATTACCGTGGAAGAAAGGCCAATATTACTCCAAGAAATCCAGAAACTGGAAGGTGCATTCCTGGCTGGGACAACCTATGATATTCTTCCTGTTAATAGAATTGAAAATATAAAAATCCCCCTAAGCTCCATCACCTCGCGGATTCAAGAAGAATATGCCAAGTTATTATCGGAGTTGAGTTTGTAGGAAGTTTTGCAACTCTCACATTAACGCTTGAATAGGGATAATACTTTTCTTTATAATAAGAAAGGGTATGTTTTTAGATCTTGTAGATAGTCTAAAAGACGAGCTTACTCAGGTATACAATCGGCGTTACCTGGATATTATTTTTTCACAAGAGTTGAAAAAAATAAGAAGATACGGTGGGCAATTCACAATCCTTTATATAGATCTTGATGATTTCAATCTGGTGAACAACCTTTACGGTCACAAAGAAGGCGACCGACTGCTGTATGAATTTGCCCAATTCCTTGTGAAATCCTTGCGTGAGTCAGACACGGTGATTAGGTTAAGTGGCGATGAATTTATTGTAATCCTACCTAATACAACAGCGGTTAATGCAAAATTCGTTTGTGAAAGGATAATAAATGAACTTAAAAACAAGGATTTCGGAAAAAGTAAGGTGTCTTGCTCCATTGGTGTCGTTGAAGTTCCTACCTACGGAACAGACTGGCAAACTATCTTTTCCAGACTGGAAATAGCACTATTCAAAGCGAAAAAAGGTGGAAAAGAGACTTACTACATCTTGCAAGAAGAAGATTCTATAGCTCCAATTATTCCCGCACCAATTATTGCAGGGAGAAAGAATGAACTATTGTGGCTTTTAGAAAAAATCAGTAAATCAGAAGTTCCAATAATAGCAGTTTCAGGTGCGCCAGGAGTTGGTAAATCTACTTTGATTAAGGAAGCACTAAAAAATTTAAAAGATTATCTTATTGTAATTGCTAAACCCTCAAGAGATGAACTTTCTACACCATTCTACCCCCTCAAAATAATCTTAAAAAAAATTAAAGAAACTGACAACTTCTTCTTCAAGGACGCCTTAGAATCCCTTGATGAAAGTGAAAGAAGAGCCCTAAGTTTACTTTATCCTGAGCTTGGGTATATCCCTGAAAATGTAGATCGATACAAATTTTACGATGCATATGTAAAGCTAATTTCCCTCTTTTCTGGACGCCACAAGATCGTTGCTTTTATAGACGACTTGAATCTGGTAGATCCCCCTTCCCTTGAACTTTTATACTATGTTGCACACGCAGGCTTAGAAAATCTTAAATTGATTCTCGCTTTTAGAAAAGAAGAGCTGGAAAACAAAAGCTTTGAAAAATTTTACTCCCATGTCACAAGGGAAAGGCTGATTGAAGAGTTACAGCTTAAGGAACTGACCCAGGCTGAGACTTTTGAACTAATAGAAACAATTCTACAGGGAAAATGTTCTGAAAGTTTGAAACATAGGCTATATGAAAAATGTGGCGGAAATCCCTATTTTATAGAAGAAACAATCAAAGAGTATTTTAAACACGAAATTATTACCTTCGACGGAGAACTCTGGCACATTAAAACTGATTATAAAGACCATGTTCCTGAATCTCTTCAAAACATAGTAACAGAAAAGTTAAAACGCTTCCAAAGTGAAAAGATACTTGAAATAATGGCCTGTTTGGGTAACGAATTCAACATAAAAATTCTCGAGCTTGTTGCCAAAACCAACATCGGGGAGGTCTTTGACATAATTGACAAACTTATAAGGACAGGTATTCTTGTTGAAAGAGGCTTAGACACCTTCGCTTTTAAAGAAGGACTTACAAGGGAAATTGTATTGTCCCAACTTACCGAACACAGAAAAAGATTTATTCACAAAAGTATTCTTTTAACGCTTGAAAGCCACAAAGAAATACTTAAAGTTCCTGAGGAAAAACTCGCCCATCATGCCTATTACGCCGGCGAAACGGAAAAAGTTAAAAAATATTCGCTAAACGCAGCAAGAAAATTCAGAAAATTCTACGCATACGAAGAAGCGTTGAAATACTACAAATGGTACCTTGAGATAGAGGATGATCCGGGCAAGGCAAAAGAAGCTACACTTGAATATGCAGAGTTACTATTACACATTGGAGACATAGTAAAAGCCATAAAAGAACTAAACCAATACCTTTCCAAATTTGGAGACGATGCAGCAATATTGAATAAATTGGCTGAAGCCTATTCAAAATCTGGAAAATTTTACGAAGCCATAGAAAGCATTGAGAAGGCAATAAAAATTGAGAAAAAGGATTTTTATATTCTGAGAAAGGCCTGGCTTCTTTTATTCGGTGAAAAAATAAAAGAGGCTTCAAAAATCTTAGAAGAATTTAAAAATAAAGAGAACGACCTCCCAGATCCCGAAAAAGCATATTACTACAACACCTGTGCCCTTCTCTTAATGGAACAAGAAGAATTTGAAAAGGCGGAAAAATATTTCAGAAAGGCACTGGAATTGCGAGAAAAACTGGGTAATGAAAAAGGCGTGGCGAATATTTATTTAAATCTTGGTACACTCTACGCAAATCAGGGGTTGTATCAGCAAGCCCTTGAGGAGTACGAAAAAGCTAAGGAAATTTATAATAGCATTGGAGATAAACGGGGAGTACTCATCACCATTCACAACTACAGCGATACCTTAAAATACATCAAAAGATACGAAGAAGCCATCAAAGGTCTTGAAAGCGCAATCAAAATCGCCCGACAAATCGGGGATGACCTTTCATTAGTAATAGGCATAGGCAATTTGGCTTCACTATACATTGACATAGGTGAACATGAGAAAGCGGAAAAACTCTTGACTGAAGCTGAACAAGTATCCGGTAACCTTCAAATTGAAACGCTAAACCTCTTTATAAGTCAATTATTCATGAACCTTTACAGCAGGGGTACAATCGATAAAGGAAAAGCACTAAAAAAGTATGAAGAAATAAATAAATTACTACCTCGCATTGATTCCACAACCACCCTTGCCTCCACTGTCCTTGAAACCGCAGAGAACTTATTATACCTTCGCGAAATAGACCGAGCAAGTCGACTAATTGAACAGTTTGACAATTCCCTTAAAGAAGCAAAAACCTTTGACATGAATTTGAAGTATTACATAATAAAGAGCATATTAAACTTTAAACGAAGTGACAACAAAGCTTTCTTAGAATCATTAAAAGAGCTTGCCAAACTGCGGAAAAATTCAAGAGAAGACGAGAAGGTGCGATACAACGAATATTTTGCCCTTCTACTTGGACAATTGGCAAAAAAAGAAGGAATGAAAAAAATCCTATCAAAACTGATAGAAGATGCTGAAAGTAAAATGTTAAATTTAGAATCGCAGAGACTAATGCTATTAAAAGAAAACTTGGAAAGGGCTTTCTGATATGATAAGGGAAACTGTAAAAAACATAGTGGATGACTTAACAGGTGCACTCACAAGAGGTGCAATTTATTCACTTATAGAGCAGGAAGTAAAGCGAATAAAAAGATACGGCGGGAAAAGCTCCCTTTTATTTGTTGACCTTGATAATTTCAAGTCTATAAATGACCTTTATGGGCATCTTGAAGGTGATAAGACCTTGGTAAGTTTCGTCAAAATTCTTAAAAATACTTTGCGAGAATCAGATATCATCGTTAGATATGGAGGAGACGAATTCATCATATTACTTCCCAGTACATCTTTAGAGAGTGCAGAAAACGTTGCCAGTAGAATTATCAAAAACCTTTTTGATCAAAACATTAAAATATCCTGCTCCATTGGTATAGTGGAAATTCCTACCCACGGAAGCGAACCAGAAATATTAGTAGAAAAAGCAGACAAGGCAATGTACAAAGCAAAACAAAAAGGAAAGGGAAGATTCTTTACCTACCTTGAGGAAACCCTTTACCCCAAGATACCCTCTAAAATCTTTGTTGGAAGGCAAAAAGAAAAAGCGAAACTAATTACACTCCTTAACAAGCATTATCCTTTAGTTCTTATCAAAGGCGAAGCAGGTATTGGTAAAAGTCGATTTGCAATAGAATGTTTAAAACTTATTGAAGATTCAAAAATTTTATTCTCGCAATGTTACGGGAGCCTCTCCCAGATTCCTTACGTCCCCTTTCAGGAACTCATAAAGAGATACAGAGAAAAAGACGAAATAGGATTCAGGGAAATCTATTCAAATCTCGACTCTTACCAAAAACAGGCATTAAGGCCCATAATCTCAGATTTAATCCAGCCGGTTGCCGCCGACATAGGAATCTTTAAATTCTTTGAAACCTTTATGCAACTACTAGAAGAGATAGCAGACAATAAACAACTTCTCATATACATTGATGACATTCACTGGATCGATAGTAGTTCTGTAAACTTGATAAATTATATTGTCAGAAATACTCCACAAAACATAAAGATTCTTGCTACCGCAAGGATTGAAGAGCTCGAAACATCATACCTTAAAGAGACTTTAAAGAAGTTACTTGACGAGAAACTAACAATTGAATTTGAAATACCAACCCTTGAAGAATCTTCCACCTTTGAGCTCGTTGAATCTATCCTTCAAGCCCCAGCTCAAGATGATTTAAAGAAGCTGATTTTCCAGAAAACTGGTGGAAATCCACTCTTTATTGAAGAAGTAATTAAAGAACTTTTTGAGAAAGGCCATATTGTTTTTGAAGACGATGAGTGGAAATTAAAAGAGTATGATAAGATAATTTTACCTGAAACCATAGAAGTTCTACTAAAAAACAAAATTAAAAAGTTTTCTGGAGAAAAAGTCTTGGAAGTCGCCGCCATTACAGGTCAGGAATTTCACATTGATCTAATAGCAAACGTTACGAATCTTAACCGGGGACATATTTATGATGTTATAAACAAGCTCTTGAAGGAGAACCTGATAGTACAGCTAAATGAGGATTATTTTGCTTTTAAAGAGGGCCTCATAAGAGACGCAATTTTAAACGAAATCAGCTCGGCAAAAAAGCGATACATATCAAGAACTATTTTAGAAGTTCTCGAAAATAAACTACCGAGTTTTGGAGGAAAAGAGGAGCTCTGCGCTTACCACGCCTGGCAATCTCAGGATAAGGAAAAAATTAAGTTTTATTCCAAGCTTGCTGCTGAAAAAACGAAGAAAGCCTTTGCCTATGACGAAGCCATTAGGTTTTTACAATGGTATGTAGAAGCAGAAGACAACGAAGTAGAAAGGGAGAAAGCCTTTGCAGAATATGTTACCCTTCTCTCCATCAAAGGTGAACTTAAAAAAGCCATAGAACTTTTGAAAGACTTTATTGCAAATAATAAAGTATCAGCTCTTTCATACAGAAAACTGGCTGAGCTCCTCGTTGAGAGTGGTGATCCCCACAGTGCAATGGAAGCCATTGAAAAATCCCTAGAACTGGAAGAAAATGCAGAATCTCTTACCCTAAAAGCGTGGATTTTGAAAAGACAATTTAAAATACAGGAGTCTTATAACCTGCTTGAGGACCTTCTAAATCGACAGGATATCCAGATAGACGAGAAGACCCTCGCTGATGCATATAATGCTCAGGCACTAAACTTAATGGACTTAAACCAGATTGATAAAGCCTTGGAGTTTCTTGAAAAAGCCGAAGAAATAAGGAATAGACTTCAAAATATTCGTGGGCTTGGAAGCGTGTGTGTAAACAGAGCCATTGTCCTATCCCGCGCTGGCAAATACGAAGAAGCCCTCAAGGAGTATGATAGAGCTGAATTTTACTATAGAAAGGCTGGCTATAAAAGTGGACTTATAACAGTCCTTAACAACAAAGCATCCATATATCTTGATTTGAGAAGGTACGAAGAGGCTCTTGAAAACTTCAAAAAGGCCGCCATAGAGTCGAAAAAAGTGTTTGACAGGCATCTTCTTGCACTTGCCTTGAATAACATTTCGGTAACTCTAAGGCACATGGAATATCATCAAGAGGCCTTAGAAGCTATAAAGGAGGCATATCAAGTTGCCAGCGAATTGGGAATGAAAGACGCTCTAATTTCCATTAAAAGAAATTTAGCTTATGTACACGCTATAGGATTTAAAGACCTTGAAAAATCTATACCTATTATAAACGAAGTCTTGAAGGAAATAGGAAGTCCAAAGAAAACGCACGCAAGCCTCATAGTTTATTTACAAGCAATTGAAATCTTCCTCATAGCAAAAGACTATGACAAAGTAAAGGAGCTTTTGGAAACATTAAAACAGGCTCTTGAAAACAGTGTTTATGAAGAGTTAAAGATCAACACCTATTCAATTGAAATGGCGTTCAATTTTTACTTTGGTAAAAAAGAAGAATTTAAACAAGCATTTCAGAAAGCATGGTCAATCATTGAAAAAGCAGATCCAAAAAGAAGAATAGATTTCTGGACTACCTTTCTGGAGGGAATTGCAGACACGTTCTGTTACCTGGGTAAAGGCAATATCACTCTTAAAATTTTGAATTTCCTCATCAAGTACAGTGAGAGGAATTTATTCACGCAAGATGTTGAACGCTTCAAAAGAAAGATAGAAAGAGTTAAGAGGCTTTTTCTTGTTGACTCTTCACAATAATGACGCTAATATTTTATTATGAAATCAAAAGATTTATGGTCTATTAGTAATTTAAAAATTGGAAGTCCATTTTTCATTCACAATGTTAAAATCCACCCTATTGAAGGTAAATTGGGAGATGATGGTTTTACAACCCTTGAGGAGGCAATAATAAACAAAAGTGTCATTCTTAAAGATACCCACGGCGTAGATAAAATATCAATCCAAAATAACGGAGAAAGGCCGGTCTTCGCAATAGATGGAGAGGAACTTCTCGGAGCCAGGCAAAATAGAATTTTAAACGTGGATGTATACATAGAACCTCAAAAAGAATATGTGGTTCCCGTAACCTGCATCGAACAGCACCGATGGGCAGGAAGCCCAATTTTCAGCGAAGGTGGATTCACAATAACTCCTACTTTGAGAAGCACACTGGCTCAAACTGTAAAGGAATCCCTTGAGAAAAAACGAGGGTTTAAGAGTAATCAGTCGCTAATTTGGTCTCAAATCGACAGCACATTAAAGGCGACAAAGGTTAGCAGTCTCACAAGCTCCTTCCATGACATTTACAAAACTTTAAATGACGTAATTGAAGAACTTATGGAAGGCTTTGAGACCATCGAAAATTCTATTGGATTTCTCGCATACGTAAAGGACGAGTTCATAGGGTGCGACTTTTTCGGTTCTAATTCCATATATAGAAGATTTGAGAAAAAACTGCTAAAAAGTTATATTCTCGATGGGTACATAAGAAGGTATGTAAAGGGGCCATCAATCCCCAAATCGCCTGAAGAGGTTATTAATCTCATAAGTGATATCACCTTAAAAAAACACAAATCCCCAACAGAGGGAGAAGTCCTGATCGGAAGCAAAGAAAGCTTACTTACTAAAGTATTTTCCAGCCAGGGTAATCTTTTGCATGTTGCGGCCTTTCCGTCTGAATAAATCCCATCCTTATTCTATTTAACACCCTCCGAAACAAATATCTGGTATTCTTTTAAAAGATCTTCTTCGCTAACTAAATTCAATTCAGATTTTACCAGTTTATCACCTTCGAAGTAGTAATTCCCGATGAAATAACCACCTCTAAGCAAGTGTGGAAGCCATTCCTTATCATCCTCCCACATATCATCGTAAGGGATTTCACTGAATTCAAACCATTTAGGAAAGACCTCTTCGCTTTCAGAAACATTACCTTCAAATTCTGATGATTTGAAAACGCACACCCACCAATCCTTCCCGTAAACATTATAAAAATAGATAATTCCATTCAGCCTTACGTCTCTTACCTCTATGCCGACTTCTTCTTTTGCTTCCCTTATTATGCCCTCCAAAGGAGTTTCGCCATTAGCAATCTTACCACCTATGCCATTCCACTTGCCTTCTCCGTGACCTCTCTTTTTGTACACAAGTAAAACTCTTCCGTCTTTTACGATATAAAGCAAAGTAGCTTTAATAGGCCTCATAGCAAGTAGCCGAATGCAATTCCTCCAAGGTCATATAATAGGTCTTTAAAACTAAAGGAACTCTTTTTAACTTTCTTATCATAAATTTCTTTGGCTACTGACAAACTTATAACTATACCAGCAGAACACTTCTTTTCCATACCTGTCTGCATCGCTGCCTTTGTTAAAATATACGCGGTTGCAAAATGCCTCACCTTGTCCTTTGCCCACCAAGGGTCATTCTGGGCAAAAAGAATAAGACAAAAAATCAAACTACTCATTCAAGAATCTACCGTATAGATCAATTCTTCTATCATTAAACACATTATTAAGAGACGTGACATTTTTATTTTCAGCCTCTTTCAAATCCACAGATACTATTTTCACTTCTTCGTCTCTTTCACCACTCTGGACTAAAACCTCACCCTTGGGTGAGACTATCTGGCTCATTCCGGTAAAATTCAAACACTCGCCATCCAGAGAACACTCAGTTCCAATTCTATTTGCCACTATGGAGAATACTCTATTTTCAACGGAGCGGATATACATTCCCTTCTGACCCAACCCCGGAAGCACCAAATTTGCTGACAGTGCGAGCAACTGAGCACCTTTTAAAGCAAGAATCCTTGAAAATTCCGGGAAAAACCAGTCAAAGCAAACCATCATCCCTACCTTCGCTCCCTTAAACTCAACTATAACAGGTCCGGTATCTCCCGGAGCAAATAAAAGCTTTTCTTTATAAAAAAGGTGACTTTTCCTGTAAACTACAACGTCCCCTGAAGGTAAAAAAGCATATTGGCTGTTATAAAGCTTACTACCTGCTTTTTCGGGAAAACCACAAAGGATTAAAGCCTTTTTGCTTCTGGATAGTTCCTTTAAAAAAAGAGCAGGTGTGCTGTTGAAACCCTCATCCACATAAGGAAGAATCTCCTCTGGGGTTAGGAAAAAATATCCCGAAAATGCCAATTCAGGTAAAACGAGGATGTCAAAATCTTTGTCTTTCAGCATGCTTCTGACCTTTTCCACGTTTTTCTCAGGATTTCCTTTCTCTGGTAAATATTGAAGATAGCCGATTAAAAACCTCATAAAACAATCAACCCTTTGTCGAAGGGGATTAAAGACTTTGGTCCATCTTTCTCAATTAAGAAAGTATCTTCAATCCCCATTATTCCAAAAGACTTACTAAATAGCTTCGGTTCGACTGCCAGAACTGTATTTTCCTCCAATCTTAGCGGGAAACCTCTGGCTAAAAAGGGAAATTCGTCGACTTCAAGGCCCACACCGTGGCCTATAAATTTAACTTTATCCCGTCCTACACCCATAAACGCTTCTCCTAATCCCAGAGAATCAACATAAGACACGGTCCTTAAATAAACATCTTCACAAACGCTACCAGGAACAAGTAAATCTGTCAGAAATCTGTAAATTGAAGTAAGTTTTCCCCAGTAATCCTTAATCTCTTCACTTATATCACCATATATGAAAGTCCTCGTGGCATCAGCAATGTAACCATCATAATTTATCATCACGTCAACCGTAAAAGGCTTACTCGGTTCTATCTTTCTGTGGGAAGCCCCCTGTGGGAAGGCCTCGGATACCCCCTGGCCCCCGGTTGGGGCATCAAGATACGAAGGGGAAAAGGCGCTTTCCCCCTGAATTATATGGGAAAAAGAGGCTTCGTTTCCAAAGGAATGCATTCTGTAAACCCCGAGGTTTCCAACCTTCCTTGAAAAATACTCAAGCTCTATGAGTAAATCCAGTTCTGACATACCCGGGATAAAAACATCTCTGAGTCTTTCAAATACTTTTGCCACAATTTGTCCTGCTGATTTAATTTTCTCAATTTCAACATCATCCTTTTTCATCCTGACAAGACGAACCTCATTGGATATGTCTACAGTTTCTTCTATCCCAAAAGTTGAAATCATTCTTAACACTGTATTATAAGGAAGTGAATCAAGTTCAAGACCAACTTTACTCAAGGGTCTGGAGATATATGGTTTAATATCTTTAAAAGAGTTAATGAAAACTACATCTGCACTGGAGTTAAGAGGTCTTTCTTTGGGCCTCCTCACGAAAAGCAACGGTCTTTCACCACCGATGTAAAGTACACCATTCACATAAGCCCCTGTCAGATAAAAAATGTTGAGAGGTTTTAAAAGGAAAATTGCATCCAGGGGCTTATTTTCAAACAGTTTCATCAACTTGTCAATGCGCTCCATGGAGCTCCTCCATCCTTGTAATGAGATCGTAAACCATTTGATTTAAAGGCATCTCTATCCCGTGTTTCTTTGCCAGTCGCAGTAGATATCCATTCAAATAATCGATTTCTGTCTTTTTCTTTTTCTCAAGATCCTGCAGCATGGAGCACTTATTCTCAGAAGTTGCCTTAAGTACTGACTTCAAATCTTCACTTATCTCCATCTGACTAAGGGATACACCTTCAAGGGATAACACCTTAATAGCTTCATTCATTAATCCAATCACCGTATTTGTAGTTAGCATTTTTAGAAGATATCCATTCCTGACTTTCAAAATCGAAGCGATAGGATTAATAATGCTATTTATAACGAGCTTTTTGTGCAAAACCATCTTGGCCTCATATGAAACCGTAGCAGGAATCTTGGAAGCGACTAAAATTTCAGCAAATTGTTGCATAGATTCTCTGGTTGCACTTAAAGACGTCACAACGTTTTCAACTTTACCGTAACTTACATTCCTTATCTTGTGCAAATCAAAGGCATAAAGGCCTTCCCTTATTGAGAGAATCAGATGATCTTCACCAAAAATCTGAGCTGCTTTGAGGTGAGATTCAATACCATTTTGAACAGTAACTATGTAATTAAAGTTAAAACGCCTATCTTTGAGATCATCAAGAATTTGTAGGGCGTCTCCTGTCTTCGTTGCAATGATTAGATAGTCTGTATCAATCTCCATAAGGTCTTCGTAAACATAACAGGGTACCTTTATAACGTAACGCTTATCCTTTTCGTAATATTCAATCCCTTCAACTTCAATTAAACGCTTGTTAGATCTCTTACTTACAATGGCTTCCACTGTATTACCTGCCAGAGCCAGCCGGGATACCAGATACCCTCCAACGGAACCAATGCCGAGAACGACAAATCTCATACTACCACCTTTAAAGTAGCAGGTCTAACGGAAACTTTAATAGAGGTCAGATTCTGAGCAAGTTCACCATCCAGCTGGAGATTAAAGGGGACATTTGATTTTACTGTGATAATTTCAGATTTTATATAAGTAACTTCAGGAAGTGTTATGTGCTTTCCCTTAAAAGCCTTGTAAAAGTTAGTGAAAAATCTCATCGGTCTAAGAGATCCAATAATTGAAATGTCCAGTTTTCCATCCCTTAGACTGGCCTCGGGAAACAGCCTAAAACCTCCCCCAAGATACTGCCCGTTACCTACATTAAAAAGCAAAAATTTCCCAGCAAAAGATATCTCGCCGTTGTCTAAAGAAACTTCCAGATTCGTACCCTTGAATTGTAGAAAAGTTAGGAGAACCGCACTGGTATAAAGGAAATCCCCCTTAAGCAATCTAATTTTTTTCATATTGTTAAGAACTTCAGAATCAAATCCAATACCCATTCCGTTGATGAAATACCTCTTTAAATTTTCACTCTCCAAAAAACCAACGTCAATCCTCGCTGTCCTATCCGATAACAGATGCCTTTCCAGAACCGTATCATATTTTTGACGCGGATAAAAGAACTTCACAAAATCATTTCCCGTTCCCAAAGGAAGAGGAAGTATGGGAATTTCACTTCCCACAAGAGCCTGTATCACCTCATTAACAGTCCCATCTCCTCCCAAAATCAAAATTTTTTCAAATTTTCCAGAACCCTTGATTTCTTCCGATAACTTAGTCGCATCACCGGGTCCCGACGTGATAAACACTTCATACGGAATTTCAAATTTCTTTACAAACTTTTCCACATTTGGAAGTTCTGAAAAGGCTTTACCACGACCTGCCCTCGGATTAACAATCAATGCGATCATTTCACTTTTATTATGATCAAACCTTTCTCACCATATTTTGTCACTCGGGCGAAAACTTTTTCTTCCATTAATCCCTGTGATATAAGCTCCCTCTTTATAGTAAGGGCTCTATTAATCTGCAATTGACCACCCGGAAAGAGTATAACCTCCACTGTATCATAAGGTATCACCGAGAGTGATCTTGAAATCTCTCCTAAACGTCTTTTAGCATTGTCTGAAAGTCTCTCTGAGTTTTTTACAAAAAAATCTTCTATTTTGTATTTCACCTCATAAGGCAAATTGAAGGATTTTTCAGCTTTACGGACCTCCATTTTGCCAACTGGCAACACCTTAAGCAGGCTATCTCTCAAAACACGATTCTCTTCCATTAAAACTTGCAATCTGTTGATTTCGGGAACATACTTAAAATGATAAAAATAGAGGAAATAGCCCACAATTCCGATAGATATTACAAAAAAAAACCATCCAATTTTCTTCATGCCAAAATTATACATAAACACAAAGGGTCAATCAAACAATTAAAGACTTTGACAAACCAACCGCAATATTTTATTATTAAAATCAGATGATTTCTTTCAAGGTTGTTTTTACACCTTTAATTCTCATCCTTCTTCTTGCCTCAGGTTGTGCTCCAAGGAAAACATCCAGAGAATATGTTCAGATTGGGTATGCTTCCTATTACGGAAAAGAATTTAGGGGAAGAAAAACCGCATCGGGTGAAAAATATGACCCTAAAAAATTGACAGCCGCCCACCCGACTCTTCCATTTAACACCTACGTCAAGGTAACCAATTTGGAAAACGGTAAATCTGTAATAGTAAGGATAAATGACAGAGGACCTTTCAAGAAAGGCAGAATAATAGACCTCTCTGAAAAGGCAGCGGAGTTATTAGATATGAAAATAAAAGGTGTTGTTTTAATTAAACTGGAGGTTGTTGCATGGCCATAAACTTAATAAAATATCCACTAACCAGCAGCCTGGAACTACTCAATTTTAAGGAAAAAATTGACTATGTAAGAGAAAAACAGAGTATTAAAAACCCTTTCATGGATTTAAATTTATTGCTGGCTTGCCTC
>JASEFR010000006.1:0-43486 GCA_030019025.1 bacterium | reverse complement strand
GAGCGAAGAGGCTTATTTAGTTTTTTTTCAAGAGGAAGACACCCTCACGGAATTCTTAATTTTAAAGAATTCACAGGGAAATTTATTCAGAACTCCAATACCCCCTGAATTTCCACACTTCTACACCATATCAATTCTCGAAAAAGCGCCGGAAGAGGTTATTGACCTTTTAAAGTCAGAATTCGGGGAAATCCTTATAGCAAACCTTCTAATTAAAAAAAGAGACCCCGAGTATTTTAAAAATCACTTTCCAAATCTCTCTACGACAACCCGCAATTACATTAAATTAAAAGTACCCGAAGATTTTGAGCGGTGGGTGTACAAAGTTAAGCCTAAAAATCAAGAAAAGTTCGGCAAAATTCTTAAAGAATTAGTAAAAGGAAGAGTTGACGTAGTGCCAATCTCAGACCCCCTTGATGTGCAGCAGAAAGTAGAATCCGCTCTAAGCAAAACAACCAATCTACCCCTTCTATCGAGGAATTTAGTAGTAACGACGCTCTTTGAGTTACAAACAGTGGGCTTCGACTTCAACTATTACTCTTTTAAAGTAGAAGAGTGGGAAATTGGTGCTATACTCAGCCTTATCTATTTTAATACGCTCTATGTTATATTTCAGTGGACTTTTTACGAACACTCAAAATACGATATCGAAGACCTATTGGTACTTGCTATGCTAAAAGAAGCTTCAATCATCAAGGTAAATGAACTCATGATTTTACAGGATTTGAAATCGAGCGCAATTCCGAGTGAATCTGTAAACATTTGTGACCTCTATCTTTCAAAATGAACTCTTAAAACATTTCTATCTGCATCGAATTCACATACTCTCCCAATAGGGAAAGGTAAATTCATTTTACCGTGCCCTCCCGGAAAATTTGTGCTAAAGGGAATTTTGTTTTTTCTAAAAAAATTTATATACACATCGTAACCAACATCACTGAAACCTACAATTACACCTTTTACTTCTCGAAAAATCCCGCTGTATTTCAAAAAATGAAGCATTCTGTCAACGCGATATTCCTCTTCATTATACTCTTCAAGAAAGAGGATAAAATCTTGTATATGAGGTAAAAAATTAGTGTTAACAAGAAAAGAAAAGCAAGTCAAGTTTCCCCCGTAAATTTTTCCTGAAAATCTGCCTCCACTGGAATATCCTTCCCACCGAATTTCATAAGATACCTTATTTACTACTTTCTCCAAATAATGAAAAAGCTCATCACCACCAGCAAAGAAGTTTGTCGCAAGCATTGGACCATGAAATATATCAAAGTTCTCAAAAACAGAAAGAAAATTTAAAACAAAAGTTAAATCACTAAAACCTATCAACGTCTTTTTCACTTTTGCAAAGTTAAGCTTAACTATCTCATCCAAAATCCTCGACAATCCATATCCACCCCTGGAAGGAATAAGAATAGTAGAACGAGATTCAAAGAATGCCCACTTAAAGTCATTAAATCTTTCTTTATCCGAACTTACATCCAGCCCACGTCTTCCCAATAAATTGGGGGAAAGCTCAACTTTTATTCCACGGCTTTCAAGGTTAAGAATTGCTTTCTTCAATAGATTTTCATCGGGTTTCGAAGAAGGAGAAAAAGTTGCAATCTGCATTTACAAATTGAAATCCTTCCTTTCTACTTCGGACAGCCAAAATACTTTTTCTATAAGTTTTAAATAGGTTTCATCAGGAATTACATTCCTTCTTCGCATCATTTTCTTCGCAGTCTCGATAGCTTTCCCTAATTCGTGGATCTGCCATTCCTTTCCACCACCCCAGAAAAAAGATGGTATAAATTTGGGATGAAAACCACCACCGAAAATGTTAGTGAAAACTCCTACAATAGTACCTGAATTAAGCATGGTGTTAATTCCAGTTTTTACGTGATCCCCGAAAATGGTGCCTATGAACTGGGAGCCAGTATCCCATTCCTGCTTTCTATACCTTAGCCTGATGGTAGAATAATTATTCTTCAGGTCACTGGTTACCGTATCAGCCCCAATGTTTACCCAAGGTGCAACGTAAGAGTGACCCAAAAAACCATCATGTTGTTTATTAGAGTAGGAGTGAAAGATTGAGGATTCAATCTCCCCTCCAACCTTACATACAGGACCGATAGTCGTATTTTTAAAAATTTTACTAAAAGGTTTAATCAGTACACCTTCTCCTAAATAAACAGGCCCCTCAATGTAAGCAAAAGAAGAAACTACAGCGTTTCTTTCAATTATCACGGGGCCTTCTGTAGCATCAATAAATACAAAGGGTGATATTTGTGCTTCATCCGATATAAAAACAGCATCTCCCAAAATTCTTACATCCACCGGTATTCTAAAAGAAAAACGGTCGTAAAATCTCAAAAAATCTTGTGTTATAAAAATCCCATTCAGATTTATTAAATCCTCAAGCCTCCTAAAAAGTTCAACTCCTTGAACCTTCTTCCAGACTTTTACTCCCTGAATCAACTCTTTGATATCCGATATGTCTGCGTTAGATGGAAACTCCAAAGCAAAAGACAAAACCACCCCTTCTTCATCAACGCAACCCTCACCTGGCTCAACCTCGAGAAGAGTAGAAATTAGTTTTTGATACGGATTTAGCCTGGAATTAATAAAAACACAAATTCCAAAAGAAGAGCCATTTACCTTAAGATGTGGAAACAGGAATTGTGTATAATCCTTCAAAAAATCTCTGACTAAAAGAACATCAATCTGAGGTAAGACTTTTTCCCACTTCTCATATAGCGTCGAAACCCCAAGGCGCAGATTTAAAAAAGGATTCAACCAAACAAGAGGAAGAAAGCTGCTTATATGTTCGTCCTCAAACAAAATGAAATTTCTTTTCACGCTTTTCCTCCTTTATTGGAAAATATTCTTTCTTTCAAAACGGGGTAAAATTTTAAAGGGTAAACTATCAACACGAAAGAGAACAACGCGATGCTTAAAAACATAAAAACCCTCCCCAGGGTCTCGAAGTTGAGCAAGAAAGCAAAAAACATACCAAAGTAAAAAACGCCGGCAATTTTACCAAGCCAGAGCGAACCAAAGGCAAGTTTAAAACGAAAGAACAAGATGCTTCCTACTAAAAGTATGAGTAAATCTCTGAAAAAGAAAAACAAAAAAGCCCAAGTGGGTAAAAAAGAATATTTGTAAAAAATATAAGAGATAAACATCGAAAACACCTTATCAACACCATGGTCCAACACTTTCCCCATAGGATTTTCAAGGTGGTATTTTCTTGCAAAGTAACCGTCCAACACATCAGTTATAACAATCAAGATAAGAAAAAGACTCGTCAAAAAAATTCTGGACTCCTTCATAAAAACAAAGATCGGGCAAATCAGCAAAAGCCTGCAAACACTGAGAATATTTGGAAGAGTGAATATTTTAAACCTTACAGAGTGAAATCGAGTCACTTTATTAATGATACTTTATGCGCTAAGAAAAGTCAAAAATCTTAAACTACATAAAATATTTCTAACTCTAAAACACATTTGTGACATCGAATCAACGCGACCAATGGTGTTTTTGAATAAAAGCATGCTTGGAGTTATAATTTAGCAAAAACAAAGGAGGTAAACATGAGGAAGGTGTTACTTTTGGGGTTGTTTTTCTTTTTTATAGCCTGTGCAACAACCCCTCACAAATCATCCGGAATCATATATATGCAGCAGGGCCTGTATAACAAAGCAGTTACAGAATTTCAAGCGTGGGTTGCAGAAAATCCAAATAATCCTGAGGCCCATATATGGCTTGGCAGAGCCTACATAGGAACACGTAATTACATCAAAGCCGCCGATGAATTCATTAAAGCGTACGAGCTGGACGCAGACTCCGGAAAGTATCTCAAAGAATTTGGAGAAAACGAGATAAACACAATTTTGACAGCAGGGAAAAACTTATTCCAGCAGGGTGATGATTCTACAGCCCTAAAATACTTCACTTACGTTACGAAAATCAATCCCAAAGACGAGAGAGCTTACTTGGCAATCGCTGTAGTGTATAATAAACTGGGAAATTTAGAAGATGCCATTAACTATGCAAATCAAGCTATTGAAATTAATCCAAACGATTTGCAGGCACTTTACTACAGAGCGAAGTTTTACGCTCAAGCCGGGCAAAAAGAAGAAGCAAAAAGAGATTTAGTAAAAATAATTGAAAAAGACACAACCTTTGCTAAAGCATATTTTGACTTAGGAGTTCTCCATTTCGATGATCAGGAGTTCGAAAAAGCTGCACAATACTTCAAAAAGGCATACGAGCTTGACAAAGAAAATCTCGATGCACTGTTAAACATGGCTCTTTCTTATTACAGGCTTTCTAATTACGAAGAAGCGGAAAAATTATTCCGCGAGTATTTGGAAAAACAACCCGATGCTTACGATATCTGGTTTACGTTAGGGGCCTGCCTTTACAATGAAAATAAAATGCAAGAAGCTCTGAATGCCTTTGACAAGGCCATTGAATTGAAACCCGACTACGAAGACGCTTATAGTTTCAAGGCTCTAATTTATAACCAACTTAAAATGAACAAAGAACTTATGGAAACCATCAAAAAACTCCAGGAAATAAAAAGCAACAACGGAGGTAATAAAAAGTGAAGAAAGACTTTTTGTCAATCCTTGATCTCTCAATTGAAGAGGCACATGAGTTGTTAGATTTCTCACTTAAAGTAAAAAAAGGAAAGATAGCCGAAAAGACGCTTGACGGTAAAATCCTCGCCCTCATTTTTGAAAAGCCTTCCCTTCGTACAAGGGTAACTTTTGAAAGAGCCATTTACGACCTTGGTGGCAAACCCATTTACCTCTCTAACAATGACATAAAACTCGGCCAGAGAGAATCCGTAAAAGATGTTTCAAGAAATCTCGAAAAGTGGGTTGACGGTGTTGTAGCAAGGGTTTTTGCCCACTCTACATTAATTGAAATGGCACAGAATGTCAGAATACCTGTAATAAATGCCCTTTCAGACCTTGAACACCCTTGCCAGATTGTGGGGGATTATTTAACTATTCTCGAAAAATCAGGAAAAACTAAAGTTAACCTCACTTTTATAGGAGACGGGAATAACGTCGCCAACTCCTTAATGCTAATGACTTCTCTATTAGGAGGAAAATTTACCATCGCTTGCCCTCAAGGGTACGAACCCAACAAAAACTTATATGAGAAGGCAATGGAAATTTCAAAAATCACTGGCGCGAAAGTTGAAATCGTACGAGACCCGAAAGAAGCAGTCAAAGACGCAGATTTCATCTATACAGACGTATGGGCTTCAATGGGGCAGGAACAAGAAGCAGAACAAAGAAGGCAAATTTTCAAAAACTATCGTGTAGATAGTGAACTACTAAGGCTTGCTCCTTCTCATGTAGCAGTATTACATTGTCTTCCTGCTCACAGAGGTGAGGAAATTACCGACGAAGTCCTTGATGGACCTCATTCCATCGTGCTTGACCAGGCTGAAAACAGACTCCACTCAGAAAAAGCAATCCTGATAAAACTTTTCAGGAATATGTATTGAGAAATTCGGATTCTTTAATAAAAATAAAGGGGCCGAACGGCCCCTTTATTTTTAGGAGATTATCGCTCTTATTAGCCCTTGTTCACCATCTCTTTAAGGGTTGAGGATGCTCTGAATACGGGGACTATTCTGGCAGGAATCTTAATCTCCTGCTTGCTTCTGGGATTTCTGCCTTTTCTTTCAGCTCTTTTCCTTACATCGAAAGTACCGAAGCCGATGATTCTCACAGGATTCTTCTTTGCGAGGGAGTCTTTCACTACATCGATGAATGCATTCACCACAAGTGCTGCGTCTTTTTTGGTTACACCAGCTTTTTCTGCTACTTTGTTTATCAGTTCTTGTTTGTTCATACCTCACTCCTCCTTTTTTTATTTATCAAGCATTTCTGTAGGTACTATAATAAATAAAGCATAGCGCACATTTTGTCAAGATTTTTGCTGTCGGGAAAAGCGAATTTAAGAGAATGAACTAATAAGTCTTTCAGTAAGAAGGACTTACAAAAGTATTGCCTTTATGCGTTCCTGAGGCAAAATATCCAATATTTTATCCGCGAAATCAGCGCTCTCTATTATCTTGAATTCAGAAAGATACCTTTTTCCCCCAATCCACGTAAAAAGATCAATGTTTCCTCCCGATGAAACCTTTATCAGTTCGAAAAGCTCATCTATCTTTGGAATATCGATACCATCAAGATTGATCTCAATCGCCTTAACCCCCTCAAACTCAGTTATATCATTAATCCTCAGTTCCTTCCCATCCCCATTTTCTGAAACTCTGCCTGAGATTAAAACGATCTGATCTTCTTTTAGCAATTCTGCTTTGTCTTTAAACAATTGGGGATGAATATATCCTCTAACTTCACCTTCAAAATCGGCTATTTTAATACTAGCATAAACCTCTCCGTTCTTATTTTTCTTTTTTGAAACATCACTAATAACACCAACCAGCAACACCTCATCCCCATCCAGCAAATCATCTTTAATCTTAGAAGAATTTATAGGCTGAAATTTTACAAAAGGAAATTTGTCGAGGGGATGAATACTCAAATAAAGTCCAAGGGCCTCTCTTTCAAAATAAATGATATCATCTAAGGTAAAAGGTAAGTGCTTGTACTTTTCTATTGGACTTTGGTTAGAAGAGAATGTGAATAAAGTGCCCATCTTTACAGAAGATTTAGAGGATTGCAATAATTCATCCAACGCCTGAAGCAATGCTTTTCTGTTGGGATAAAACTCGTCAAAAGCCCCCGCCTTTATAAGGCTTTCCAGCGTTTTTCTATTAACCTTTCGCGTATCCACAAGGGATATAAAATCTTCAACACTTTCAAATTTACCTTTTGAACTTCTAACCTTCAATATTTCTTCAACCGCTGCTTTTCCAACATTTTTTATCGCCCCTAATCCATACATTATGGAGTTCTCACCTTCAATCTTAAATTCATAATCGCTTCTATTTATAGAAGGTGGGACGATACTAATTCCGAAGGTCTTGGCTTCATTCAAGAATTTGAAAATTTTTTCCTGGGCATCCTGAGTATTCATTTCTGCATTAAGATTAGCAACAATGAATTCAAGGGGATAATGGGCTTTTAAATACGCCGTAATATAAGCAAGTTTTGCATATCCGGCGGCATGAGACTTATTAAAACCGTATTCTGCAAAAGGTGCAATGAAATTGAATATTTGTTCAGCCTTCTCTTTTTCTATACCATTCTTGACACTGCCTTCGACAAAGGACTCCATCATTTTTTCCATAACTTCTTTTTGCTTCTTACCCATCGCCTTCCTTAACACATCTGCTTCACCAAGAGAGAATCCCGCAAGGGTAGATGCAAGGAGCATAACCTGCTCCTGATAGGCAATAACTCCGTAAGTCTCTTGAAGAATATCTTTTAACCTCTCGTCTAAATAATCAATTTTCTCCTCACCGTTTTTTCTCCTTATGTAGCTTTCAAGCATTCCACTCTTCATTGGTCCGGGGCGATATAAGGCAAGAACCGCAATTAAATCCTCTATCTTCCCTGGTTTTACACGTTTTAAAACATTTCTAAAACCTTCAGATTCCAACTGAAAAACACCTATTGTGTCCCCCTTTGAGAGCAACTCATAAGTTTTTATGTCATCGTAATTTATCCTATCAATGGAAAAATCCGGGGTTTTCCGTTTTACGAGCTTCTCCGTCTCATACACAATAGTGAGCGTCCTGAGTCCAAGAAGGTCAATTTTCAAAAGGCCTAACAATTCCAGAGACTTCATATCAAATTGAACAGTGACGGTGTCTTCATCTTCCGACCGGTAAAGGGGAGCAATTCTGTAAATTTCAACAGGTGCAACAACTACGCCTGCAGCATGGGTAGATATGTTTCTAACACGGCCTTCGATTCTACATGCATAATCGTAAACTTTTTTGTAAACTTCGTTGGAATTGATCAAATCTCTGAAAACAGGATTAGTTTCATATTCATCTTGAAGAGAACCAGTCTCAGTGATAGTTTTGGCAATTTTGTCACTCTCGCTGTAGGGAAGTCCTAAAACCCTTGCTACATCCTTAATTGCCTGTTTCGCTTTTGCTCTTCCAAAAGTTATAATTTGAGCAACGTTGTTTTCACCATATTTTTCTCTAATATATCTTATCATTTCGTCTCTTCTATTGTCAGCAAAATCTATGTCTACATCCGGTGGGGAAACTCTTTCTGGATTTAAAAACCTTTCAAAAAGCAAATTATACTTTATGGGATCCACATCCGTGACACCAAGAGCATACAAAACAAGAGAACCAACAGCCGATCCTCTTCCTGGACCAACGGGTATATTTCTTTTTTTCGCCTCGTTGATTAAGTCCCAGATAATGAGAAAATACATTGAGAAATTTAATTCCTTAATTACTTTAAGCTCTTTTTGGAGTCGCTCCATATACTCTGCTGGAATTTCACTCCCCCTAAATCGCTCCTTAAGGCCTCTTAAGGCCAGATCGGATAGCATTTCAAAAGCACTACTGTACTGTTCAGGAATATCAAAGCGAGGTAAGTGTATATTTGTTGGATCCAACTCAAGAGTCAAGTTAACCCTATTTGCAATCTCAACAGTATTTAGAAGAGCCTCTTCTAATTCTCCAAATATGTTCCACATTTCCTCTGGACTCTTAAAGTAGATTTGGTCAGTTTCTATTTTCATTCTTTTAGGATCATCAAGATGTGTCCCTGTCTGGATACAAAGAACAACTTCCTGAAGGATTTTATCGTCAGGTCTTAGAAAATGCACATCATTTGTAGCTACAACTCTTACATTATATTTACTCGAAAGCTCCAGCAATTTTCGATTTACAGTTTTGTTCTCATTAAGACCGATGTCTTGAAGTTCAAGGAAAAAGTTGTCTGGTCCAAAAATTTCAATGTAAGACTGAAGAGTTTTTTGTAATTCCGCTTCATCAAACCCGAGTAATATTTTCCTGGAAAGCTCACCCTGGAGGCAACCCGAAAGAGCAATAAGCCCCTTCGAGTTTTTTTTCAAGAATTCCTTGTCCACCCTCGGTTTATAATAAAATCCTTTCAGGTAAGATTCTGTGGAAATTTTTAAGAGATTTCGGTAACCTTCATCATTTTCAGCCAACAACGTGAGGTGGTATATTTCTCCAGTCTTCACTTTCTCATACATAGATCCATTGGTAACATAGGCTTCCATTCCTATAATGGGCTTAATTCCCTTTTCCGTTGCCTTCTTATAAAACTCTATAGCACCAAAAAGGTTACCATGGTCCGTAAGGGCAACTGCTGGCATTCCGAACTTCAAAGCGGTATTTACGATCTCATCGATAAAGAGTACTCCATCCAAAACACTATATTCAGAATGTAAATGCAAATGAACAAATTCTTTCATTTTGTGTAATGTTACAATTCTGAGGAAATAAAATTTCTCAAATCTTTTACAGAGTTTAAACTTTTAAGAACTTCCTTAGCTCTCCTGACAGTCAAATCATCTTTTAAAAGGCTGGCATACCTTCCCTTCGTCCCATGATACTTCTCTGAAATTTCTGCATCTAATAGCCGCCTTATCTGGTTAAGATTCTTTTCAAATTCTTCATCGGAATACTTCACATTGTTCCTTCTTAAGTATTCCTTAAACTCACTGATAACTGTACTGTTCATCCCCTGGTAAACTTTGTTCTTAGACTTATATTCAACGGCAAAGCCAAAAAAGTGCGGGTAGATTTCCTGAGTAAAATTGGATATTACTTCTTGTTTTACAATAATGTGAGGCGAAATACCTCCTCCACCCTTTAATGGCTTTTTAAGGACCTTTGTGTAGTAGGTGGCGGTATCCTTCCCCAAAGAATCAACCTTCTCCGACTTATGAATACAACGTCCAGAAGGTGTATAGTACTTGGCTGTCGTTAATTTCAACTCATACCCTTCCTGAAGTTTAAAAACCCTCTGAACCGATCCCTTTCCAAAGGTCGTATCACCTATAATAATACCCCTGTCCCAATCCTGGAACGCTCCCGCCACAATTTCGCTTGCACTCGCAGAACCTTTATCCACTAAGACAACCACTGGAACATCTCTGAACTTTCCATCCCCAACGGTTCTATACTCAAAGTTGTTATCAGGTGTTCTCCCCTTAGTAAAAACCACAAGGGTTCCTGGCTCAAAGAAAAAGCTGAGAAGATTAACTGCTTCATTTAACAAACCACCGGGATTGCCTCTAAGGTCAATAATCACTCTATTTACGCCCTTCATTCTCAGTGAATCAAGAACTGCTGAAAATTCCTTGGAAAGACCGTCCTGGAAGCTCGATACCCTGATGTAACCAGTTTTTTCATCCAAATTTCCATAGTAGGGGATCGGGTCGATAAAAATTGTGTCCCTAACCAGTTCTATTGAAAACTCCTTTTGACTAATTGGTCTATAAATTTTAATCCTCACAACCGTACCAGGTTCTCCCCTTAAAAGTTTAACGGCATCGTTTACCTTCATCCCCTCAGTGGATTTACCATCAATCTCTACGATGCGATCACCTGCAATTAGCCCAGCCCGGTAAGCTGGTGTTCCCTCAATTGGTGCAATAATGGTGACCCAATTATCTCTTATACCAATTTGAGCACCGATACCACCAAATTTCCCCGTTGTAGCAATAGAAAATTCCTCACTTTCTTCAGGATTAAGAAACTCGGAGAAGGGGTCAAGGGCACCAACCATACCTTTGATACTATTTTCAACAAGTTCTGATGGATTTCTTTCCTCCACATAGAACATCTGGATATAAGTAAGGACGTTGGAATAAATTTGCATCATCGTTCGAAGAGAAGCTCTTTCCTTGCAAACACCTATGCCATAACCGAGGAGTACGGATAAAAACACTACAGCTGCCAAAACTAAAGCTTTTCTGAATCTCATATCATAACACCTCTTATTTTTTTCTTTTCTTGCATTCTTGCTTTTATCAAACCAATGGCTTTCTCTAAAAGCTCATTCGGCGGGAGCGTGCCATCCAATATTTTAACCCTTTTGCCGGCGATTTTGGCAATTTTAAGGTAACCCTCCCTAACCCTTTGATGAAACCGAAGGTCTTCCCTTTCTATTCTATCAAACTCTTTTCCATTAATCCTTTGTAAACCCTTCAAGGGCTCCACGTCAATAAAAAGAGTAATGTCGGGCTTTATTCCGCCAGTTGCCAGTTTATTTAATCTCCGAAGTAGCTTAATAGGAAGGCCTCTCCCATATCCCTGATACGCTATGGTAGAGTCGGCATATCTATCGCAAACAACCACCTTACCGTCCCTTAATGCAGGCAGAATATTTCTTATAACATTTTCCCTTCGCGCCGCAAGGAACAAAAATACTTCAGTGTAAGAGTCCATACTTTCAACGCTATTGAGGATCACATCTCTTATGCGCTCACCTAAGGGAGTACCACCAGGCTCTCGAGTATATACAACGTCAAAACCTTTTTCTTTAAGAAAATTCAATATTCCTTCGGTTAATGTGCTCTTTCCACTACCTTCCGGCCCCTCGATGGTTATAAAGAAACCCCATCTACCCATTAACTATTCTCTTTAACTTCACCGTGACCGTACTTTCTTATCCATTCCTCTGTCAACTCCCTTGCCTTCCAATCAGGAAACTGTTGAGGCGGGGTCTTGAAAAAGTAGGATGATGGCTCAACTATTGCTCCTTTAAGTCCTCTATCCTTCGCAATTTTGGCGCATCTTATTGCATCAATCATGACTCCCGCAGAATTCGGAGAATCCCAGACTTCAAGCTTTAGCTCTATGTTCAAAGGAACATCACCAAAGGTTCTTCCTTCAAGTCTTATATAGGCCCATTTTCTGTCTTTTAACCAGGCGACATAGTCAGAAGGTCCTATGTAAATATTTTCATCGCCAATATCGTAAGGCAAAAGGGACCTTACAGCATTGGTTTTAGAAACCTTCTTGGAAGCAAGCCTTTCTCTTTCAAGCATGTTTAGAAAATCCGTATTACCGCCTACATTTAACTGCGCGGTTCTTTCAAGTTTCACTCCCCTGTCAATAAACAGCTGAGTCAGAACTCTATGCACTATCGTGGCACCAACCTGAGACTTTATATCATCTCCCAAAACTGGAAGACCTGCCTCCTCGAATCTTTTCTGCCAATATGGAGAACTTGCAAGAAAAACAGGAATACCATTCACAAAAGCGGCTCCAGCCTGAATAGCTTGTTCCACATACCACTTAGTGGCTTCTTCTGAACCCACGGGCAAAAAGTTTACGACGACGTCAACACCGAGATCTTTGAAAATCTTAACTAAATCATCAGTAGGACCAGGGGCTTTAACGATAATGTTTTCAAGATACTTTCCAATCCCATCGTGAGTCATTCCTCTGTAAACCTTAGCGTTCAGCTTAGGGACATCAGTAAACTTGTAAGTACAGTTAGGCTCGGCAAAAATAGCCTCGGACAAATCCTTTCCAACCTTGGTAATGTTGATATCAACACCCGCGACAAATTTGATGTCACTAATGTGGTAACCACCAAGCTCAACGTGCATGATTCCTGGAATAAAATCACCCGGCTTTGCATTTCTATAATAATATACACCCTGAACCAAACTGGAGGCGCAGTTCCCGACGCCAATTATGGCAACCCGGATTTCACCCATTATTTCCCTCCTTGTTTATCAAATCCCTGAATTCTTTAAATCTATTAATTACAGTCAAATAGACCAAAATCAACAAAAATCCCATGGCAATGTCAAAAACCACACTACTACCCGCAATAATAGAAAATAAGACGAGGTAAATGTATCGACCGGGTCTATCCATTGGTCCCGAGGTGGGAGAGAAACCTACTCCCTCCGCTCTTGCCCTTATGTAGCTTGTCATTATTGAACCAAGCAAAACAATATAGGTAATTATTGAAAGGAGGGCATTGACTTTAACCAGCGAATAATAGTATAAAATCCCCCCGTAGACAAAAAATTCTTCAAATCTATCAACGGTGGAATCAAAAAACGCACCAAACTTGCTTACTCTATTAGCCTTCCTTGCAACTTCGCCATCAATAGCATCACATAAACCGGCAAGGGCAAGGATAAGACCCGCCACTCTAAAATTGCCCTTGGCATACAAATAAGATGCAAAGAGAGTAATACCTAAACCGACTAAAGTAACAGCATTAGGGCTTATATTGAGCTTGATTGCAACTTTAACCAATGGAGAAAGCACATTTCTCGCTGTTTTTTTCACCTCTTCATTCACTGGACCCCTCCATAATAACTACAAACTCACCCTTTGTTTTCAAAGTACTCACATCAAGATCCGAAAGTCTGCAAAAAATATATTCTTCAAACAACTTAGTCATTTCTCTTGCAATAAATATAAACCTGTCATTAAGTTTTTCAAAACCCTTAAGCTCCTCAATTGTTCTTATGATCCGCTCCGGAGACTCATAAAAAATGATTGTCCTCGTCTCATCAATGAAACCCTGTATCAGCCTTTTCCTTTTACCTTCTTTTCTTGGAAGAAAACCATAAAAGACAAAACTATCCGTTGGGCAGCCAGACACAGAAAGAGCAGCAATAAGAGCAGAAGGGCCAGGAACCGGTATGACTTTAAATCCTTCCTGCCTTAGGGACCTCACTAATCTGTAACCGGGATCTTGTATGGTTGGGGTTCCAGCATTTGTTACAAGGGAAACTTTCATTCCACTCTTTAAGTACTCCTTTACTTCAGGGATTCTTTTCGCTTCAACATGCTCATCGTACCTCAAAAGCCTTGGACCCGAAATCTTATAATGATTTAAAAGTTTAAGCGTTTCCCTTGTATCTTCGCAAAGTATTATATCTGACTCTGAGAGAACTTTTAATGCCCTGATAGTAATATCCTCTAAATTACCTATAGGAGTTGAAACGACAAATAAAACTCCATTCTCACTTTGCATACTTCTCAAAATAAGCTGGAAACTCCTCAAGAAATTTTTCTAAAGAGGGAGAACCAAAATGCCCAGAAAACTTTTTATTACTGGGCAATACTAAACTTTTTCCAGCGGCCGCTTTGATAAATTCTGATATTTCGGCTCCTGTTAAATCTTTACATTTTAAATAAACCGGCTGAGGTCTGGTTACAAAAACCGTTTCCACAACCGCCCTTACTTTCTTAGGAGGCTGTGACTGAATCATGAAATGCTTTTCCGTTTCCAATGAAATCCTTCCTTGCACGGGTTTTAAGGTTATTCTAATTAGGTCCCCGCTTGTAATCTTTTCAGCAATTTCGAATGGTCCAGCCATTTTGCAGATAATCCTCATTATACCGTTGACCCTCTTAATTTCTACCTTTTTAACAAAGGAGTTGGGATAATTTCCTACGGGAAAATCACCTTTTATGATGCCTTTTATGTCAATCGTAAGTACCCCCTCATATGGAAAATCCTGAACTTCCACATTTGAAAAACTCCCTCTAACTGTTATGTCCACCATTCTTATATCCTGTTCTACTGAAATGAAGCCACTAATCATTAAAATCAATAGATAAGCAACTACCAATGCAAAACCTCGCGTTTGCCGTTATTCCACACCAAAATAACAGAATCTGCAAAGACGTTCTCCAACTTGAATGAACCAGCGTACTCTCCCTCTCGAAGTATGAATTTCTCATCTTCAGAAGACTTTAAAAATGCATACCCTTGATCTCCAAATTGTAATACTCCGCACAAAGCCAGCTTCTTTTCAGCAACTTGGGGTTTTTTCACCGTCACACCAATATCGCTCTCCTTCCGAAGTTCTGCCCTCTTAACTTTCGTTGTTGCAAATATTTCTCTTATATTCAAGGATTTACCGAACTTGATTACTTGTTCTTTTTGCGTAATCAGAAGTAACAAAATCAATAGGAGAGACGATGTTATGAGCAGAGGCCTTAAGGACAGTTTCTTTTTGCGAAAGTCGAATCTTAATATCATAGGGTGACTCCGAGAGCAAGTGAGTAGAGTGTTTGTTTTACCTCTTCAGGAGTCATAATACTAAAACCAGCAAAGGGATTTAAAATCTCAACATCAACATCCTCAGCAATTTCCTTCAATTCCATGGTCAACTCCTTAGTGTAATCACCTGAGACAACGGCAAGGGTAAGCCCCTCTTCGAAAAAGGTCTTAACCAACTCACTCACTATATTGGAATAGCTTTCCATCTCAGCAGAAGAAACCAACCTAATTGTTCCTTCCTTGCACACTGCGTAATAAAAACAACTTTTCCCAAAGTAGATAGCAAGAAAATCCTTGTACCTCGAAGAGAAATTGAGAGTATACAAAAGATCGTGAAAGACGAAAGGAGAAAAATCAATTCTTTTAATTCGGGAAATTTTTAAGCTTTCAATTAAATTCATCGCCGATTCATAGGTTTCTCTTTCTACCGCTCCAATGAAAGTGAGATTCTTATTACCAATTTTAAAGACTTTCTTTCTAATCTCAAAAGAAACGCCAAATTCCTCCTCAACCACTCGCTGATTCACTCTATTCTCGTAAAACTTACCAACGACCCTGGGAGCCGAGAACGATATGTAGATATCTTCGCCTTTTAATTTACCTAAATCTTTAACGCTCCCTTCAAGAAATTCAAGAATACGCCCCCTTTCTCGCCTGATAAATCGGAAGGTCTCAAAATCAAGATCTATCCCTATCAATTACCTTCTCCACCTCCGCTGGGCTCTGAACTTGCCTCTTCCACTTTTTCCTCTTCCTTCTTTACTTCCAGAAGGTCCAGATCATCTTTTTTCTTAACGATTACAAGATACGAAAGCAATGTTCCAACATTAAGCGAGTTCAGAAGCTGAGCAATGACAAGTAAAACCATCACATAGAGTCCTATGCCGAAGAAAAACCCTACCAGATTAACAAGACCCCCCTCCGCAGGAAGTGCAGATGGGATGCTCAGAATCTTCTGAACCCCAAGAAACTTGAGATAGGAATAAAGCGACCCAAATAGTGGTGTAGTTGTGAAAAAGTAAAGAGCACTCTCTTCAATGGCTTTAAACTTGGAACCCATAAGCCAGGATGCCGAAAGCACTTTGTCCATTATCCAGACCGCCCTTCCCAGAGCCCAAGCAAATAAGGAAGAGGTAAAAACAGCCAGAATTATCACATAAAGCTGATAAAGAACAAACCGAAATGGTTGCTCGTTTAATGTTGAAAAGACCTCAAACAAGGTATCAAAGGTATCCGATTCCTGAAGGGAAACGACTGAAACGGAAAGTATTAGTGAAATAATAAAAGCGAAGAAGAGATAAACAAGGAAAAAACACATTACAACAGCGGGGATAGCACCAATTAAAATGATAATCTCACCGAGATAGGGTATTTTCCCTAAAAGGCCGAGGACAACACCACAGAGAAGGATAAATAGGATTACGAATAATATACTTAAAGGAGTGGTGATAACTGGCCATCCCTTTTTCCTCGCATAACTTACGGCATCTTTTACCTCGTAAAATTCATCCCCTCTTAACTGTTCAACGGTAATTTTAGCTACAGCAACAGCATAAATATAAGTGAACACCAAAAGCCCTGCAATGCCTATTATCAAAAGAATCCAGCTCCAAAGGGATAATGGTTCTCCAACCGGTATTGGGACAAACTTCCAGTAATACCATATCTCTTTAATAGAATAACCGGACACAATTAGCGCTAAATAAGAAAATACCGAATAGATAAGTATTCCCAGAATTAGACCTTGCAGTTGGGTCCACAGTTTCTTGAAACTGAAACTGTACTTTATGCTATTCCATACATCTTTGTAGCTATAACTTAAATTGACTCTCATCAAACTCCTCCTGTTAATAAAAATATTTTAAGCCTTTTTGTAAAATCTATCCAGAAAATAAGAAACCACTTTATTAACCACAAATAATGTAGAAACCGCTACCAGCAATCCTTTTAAAAACCCAAAGGAAGTGAAAAAACTAACCAAAATCCCGGCTACCAAAACACCGAGAGAGATCGAGGAAAAGGCAAACCATTTATTCATTGACAAAAGGTAAGCAATTAACGCCCCAGTCCAAGCTCCCGTTCCAGGTAAGGGGATAGCAACGAAAAGAAAAAGGCCAAGAAACTCATACTTTTCAATGTATCCCTTATGTTTATTTGCCTTTGCCAAAATTTTATCCATTAATTTACTTAAAAAAGCAAATTTCCTAAAATGTTCTTCTGCAAAGCCTATCAGAAATACAAGGGGCACGGTAATTAAAACGTTTCCGACTACGGAAAGAGTGAAAGCCTTATAAAGAGGGAAATTATACTGAAAAACGGCAAGTGGAATTGCACCTCTTAGCTCCACTATAGGAAGCATTGACACAACAAATACCAGCAACTCCTTACTTGTAATAAAATTTGACATGTAAGATATTATTTTTTCAGTCATTTTTTAAAAACCTCACCATAATGTCATTCTGGAAACTTAACCGCTCAAAGAGCTTAAAATCTTTAATCGCCTCATCTATTGCTAAGGAAATGCCACCAAAGGGCTTCAATCCACTTCCAAGAATCAGATTTGAATAGAAAATAACCAACTCTTGAACAAGCCCAAGCTTTAAGAGTTCTCCCATGAGAAAACTCCCTCCCTCACAGAGAATAGATTGAATTCCTCTCTTTCCAAGAGCAACAAGAGCCTCCCTCAGATCAATGGCACCGTTTTCTAATACACCAACTTCAACGAGTTCTATGTTTGCCCTTAAATCTGATGGAACTCGCCATTCTGAATTCTTCACAGTCAGGACATAAACCATCCCCTCAGAATCAAAAATCTGGTAATCAAAATTCTTGAAGGGTTTCCTTGCGACAACAACCTTTGCAGGTACTCTGGGGGAATATATAAGTCGTGGCAGAAGAGAAGGATTGTCTTTTTCAATGGTGCCTTTCCCGACCATTATGGCATCAACATCTCCCCTTAACTTATGTACATACTTTCTGGAATCTTCACCGGTAATCCATTTTGAATTTCCGCTATTGTCTGCAATGAATCCATCCATACTCAAAGCCATCTTTCCAATTACGTATGGAAAGCCAGTCTTCATGTAATGAAAGAAAAATCGGTTGAGAAAATACCCTTCTTCTTCAAGAACCCCTGTGAGGACCTCTATACCCTTGCTCCTCAAATATTCGACTCCTTTTCCGCTAACGAGCGGATTGGGATCAATATTGGAGATCACCACTCTTTTAATCCCTGACTGAGCAACCACTGGTGCACAAGGTGGCGTAGAACCGTGATGAACACAAGGTTCCAGATTGATGTATAGGGTGGAACCTTCCAAATGTCCTACCGCATCTTCTATCGCCCTTATCTCAGCATGCTTGTCGCCTTTTTTCTTGTGATATCCGATACCGACGATCCTACCTTCTTTAACAATCACAGCGCCCACCATCGGATTAGGAGAAGTAAAACCCTCTCCCAGCTTTGCCAGTTCAAAGACCTTTCTCATATAGAAAATATCGTCAGGCATATACTTAAATTATAAAGGTTAGCCCATAGTCGGGCCCATTTTTGGGTAAGGTGATTTATAATTTAACCATGGGAGAAGTCAAAACTCCAGAGGAGGTACTACTCTTCAGTGGTATCATTTCCCAAGAGGAAAACATTGCGAAGCTTGGAGAGATACTGAACCCCATAGGTGAAATTGATTTCGTATCTGAAGTGTTACCCTTCGACAATTTTACTGATTATTACGCTGAGGAAATGGGCAAAGGACTTTTAAGATGCTGGGTCTTATTTAAGGGAATTAAGCCCTTAGAGGACCTTCACAAAGTAAAACTACTCTCCAATGAAATAGAAAACAGATTCTCAGTCTCCGGAAAGCGAACGATCAACATTGACCCCGGTTATATAACCCTCTCCAATGTGGTCCTTTTTACCACTAAAAACTACTCCCACAGGATTTACATATCTGATGGGATTTACGCAGAAGTAACCCTGGTATTCTCAAAGAAGGAAGGTTTTAAAGAGCTCCCCTGGACTTATCCAGATTATAAAACCCAAGCTGCAAAAGATTTCTTCAAAAAAGCCCGCGAGAAGCTTAAACTCTACCGAATTTACTAATTTCTGAATTTTTCAACTTCTGATGGATGGAAAGATTTTTCAATCCGGTAGCTAAAGTTTTCCCCTGAGGGCAATTTAATAAAAAATTCAACATTTTCCTTCTCGTCACAATACCTCGCTACAATTCCGAGGATGGTACTTAATGATTCTAAATCTAAATCTTGGCTTTCAAAAACCGCTACTGGACCTTTGGTACTTATGGGCTCAAAAATAGCCAACTTACCTGAAGCTATTCTCAAAATCTGTTGATTTTCTTTCTCGTTTCTACCTATTACCAATCTTCTGCCGTTTACAAAGAAATGCCTTCCCAACTTAATTAGGGCCACGTGAAATTGGTCCAGCTCATTTCTAAGCAAAACCTTTCTAAGGCGTTCTGAAAAACTTGGTACTGTTAACAAACATCCTCCTGCAGGTTGCTGAAATTCTGTCAATCCCAATTCCCTCGCCAGTTCAAGTTGTTCTTTTCTCCCTCTTCCCTTTATAGCCATAAGCCATTCTCTTTTTATAATTCCATCCAGCTCAGGCTTTGTAGGAGGTAACAATTTCCCCGAGAGTGGCCTTACGACGAGCCCTTCAACCCCCGCTTCTCTTTCAATGTGTAGTAAAGTATTCAGCATTTGCGACATCGACCTCTGCCCCAAAACTTCACCAGTTATGATAAAATTAGCACCGTATATACCCAGCAACTCCTTAGTCTTTCTTAGAAACAAGATTTTACAATCGACACAGGGGTTCAGGTTTTTACCATAACCATGCAGGGGATTTTTTACAATCTCAAAATATTCCTCAACAATTTCATAAACATCAACATCAATTCCAACTTTACTGTAATAAGCCCTCTTAGATTCTGAAACTCTTCTCAGGTCCACCTCAGAGGAAGAGAAGGGAGTGACGAAAACAATCCCCTTGACTTCAACTCCATGCTTTTGCATTATTAATGCTGAAAGTGTGGAATCAAGTCCCCCTGATAAAAGTGCCAAAGCTTTTACTTTGTTCTCAGCCATCAATTATACCCCCACCTACGACCATATCTCCCCGGTAAAACACCGCAACCTGTCCAGGAGTAATTGCAAAAAGCTTATCACTAAGAATAACCTTATAAGTACCATCGGATAAAGGAAAGAGGGTGCACTCAGCCATTTTACCCCTATATCTCACTCTCACTTCTAACCGCTCTCCCTCTACTACTTCTTCCAAAAAATTCATATCTTTAACGGAAAAACTGTTGTCGTACAATCTTTCAAAGGGAGCAACAACAACAAGATTTCTTTCAGGAAGGATTTCTTTTACATAAAACCTTTTGCCCATTGCTACTCCAATTCCTCTTCTTTGACCAATGGTAAAGAAATAATAGCCGTCGTGCTTTCCCAGAACATTGCCATTTTCGTCAACTATCAAGCCTTCTTTCTTTTCAAAGCCCTTTTTTAGAAGAAATACCCTATAATCCTTCCCCACAAAACAAACATCCTGACTCTCTTCTTTGTCATGAACTTCAAGCCCAAACTTTTTTGCCTTTTCTCTCACCTCATCCTTTGACATCTCACCAAGGGGAAGGATCAATTTCTCAAGATGTGCTTTTTCAATCAAAGCAAGATAATATTCCTGCGATTTGTTTTCCCACAGAGCCTTTCTCAAATGAACTTCTCCATTTTCTCGCGTTATCCTCGCATAATGACCTGTAGCAACAAAATCACACCCAAACCCTTTAGCAATCTTTATTCCCAAGCTCAATTTAACCTTCTTATTGCAAAGGGCACAAGGATTGGGAGTACGCCCTTTTTTGTATTCATCCAAGAAATATTGGATAATTTCTTTTTTAAAGTAATCAGAAACATCAAACACCTCGTGCCTTATGCCGATCTCTCTCGCCATCTTTTTAGCATCCTCAATATCTTGAACCCTCCCACACCTGGTATTAAAATTGAAAGTGACACCTATTACTTCATATCCCTGTTCCTTTAAAGTCAGAGCTGCAACAGTAGAATCAACTCCTCCACTCATCAAAGCTACAACTCTGGGAACCATTAAAATGCACCAGTCTTACTTGATCTCTTCAAAAACTATTCCAATAGCTCCTTTTTCAAGCATCTCAATAATCGCTCTTTCCGAATCTTCTGGCTGTACATTCACACCCTTCACCGCGTCAAGAAGCAAAAATACACAAAATCCAAATCTTAATGCATCAAGAACAGTAGCCTTTACACAGTAATCCGTTGCGAGTCCACCAATAAAAAGCCGGGTTATTCCTCTTCCCCTTAAAAGTTTCTCCAGGCCAGTCCCATCAAACCCAGAATAAGCCTCTTTCTCAGGTTCTGTCGCCTTAGATACTATTATTGCATCCTGGGGCAATTTCAAATCAGGGTGAAATTCAGCCCCCTTAGTATTCTGAACACAGTGTTTAGGCCATATGCCGCCCTGCTCCACGAAGGAAATGTGGCTTTCAGGATGCCAATCCCTTGTGGCTACTATCAACGATCTACCCGATGAAAAACGCTCTATATACGCATTCAAAACCGGGACAATCTTATCTCCATCAGGAACAGCCAGAGCACCCCCAGGACAGAAATCATTTTGCAAGTCAACGATAATCAATGCATCTTTTTCTCTTAACTTAATCTTCATTGCGAACCTCCCATTCTTTAAATAGTTCCAAGTTATAGTTTTTTGTATCATAACCCAAATGTTCGTAAGCCAGAGGGGTTGCTACTCTACCCCTCGTAGTTCTTTTCAGAAAACCTTCCCTTAAAAGGAAGGGTTCATAAACCTCTTCAATAGTGCCAGGGTCTTCCGAAACCGCATGGGAAAGAGTTTTTATCCCGACTGGTCCACCATTAAATTTCTCTATAATTGTTTTCAAAATCTTCTTGTCCATTTCATCGAGGCCTTTTTCGTCCACATCTAAATTGTTCAAAGCATAGATCGCAATCTCTTTATCTATAATCCCGTTAGATTTTACTTCTGCGTAATCCCTTACCCTTCTAAGAAGGCGGTTGGCGACCCTCGGAGTTCCCCTTGCCCTTCTTGCAATCTCCAACGCGCCTTCATCGCTAACCTCCACTTTCAACAATTTAGCCGATCGAAGAATTATTTTATAAAGTTCCTGAACGCTGTAATAATCAAGTCTGAAAGACATTCCAAAACGCGATATTAAGGGAGACGTTAACAATCCAACCCTGGTTGTTGCACCAATTAATGTAAATGGAGCGATATCTATTCTCACAGATTCTGCTTTGGGGCCCTTATCGAGAACTATATCAATTTTAAAGTCTTCCATCGCCGAATAAAGGTACTCTTCAACCGCTCGGGGAAGTCTGTGTATCTCATCGATAAAAAGCACATCCCTTTCCTTAAGAGAGGTTAAGATTCCGACAAGGTCAATAGGCCTTTCAATAATAGGGCCTGATGTGGTTTTAATGTTAACTCCCATCTCATTTGCAATAATATAAGCCAGAGTTGTTTTACCAAGACCGGGCGGGCCGAGAAGCAACACATGATCCAACTGCTCATTTCGCAAATTTGCAGCCTTTACGAAAATTTTCAAATTTTCTTTAATTTTTTCCTGCCCTATAAACTCTTCAAAAGAAAGAGGCCTCAGAGTTTTATCCAGTTCTCTGTCTTCGTCAAAAACCCCTTTAGGATCAGTTATTCTCACCGCCACCTCCCAATGCAGCTTTTATAAGCTCTTCAAGGTTAACAGGTTTTCCGATACTCTTTATTGCTTTATCTACCAAACTTGTAGCGTCCTGTTCCCTCAATCCGAGGGACATAAGGGCAGAGATCGCTTTTGACCTTACCGACTCTTCAACTTTTCTTTCTCCAGTTTTAATAGTAATCCCTTGGGCCTCAAAGATTATACGTTCAGCTCTCTTAGTTCCAACACCTTTTATTTGCGATAATCTATTAACATCACCCTTTTCCAAACAGTCTTTCAACTCCTCTACACTCAATGCCGACATTATTCGGAAAACCAGATTTGGTCCAATGCCTTGCAATTTGATGAGATAACTAAAAATCTCGCGCTCCTCAGAAGTTTTGAAACCATACAAGACAACACTCTCCTCAAAAACCACCATGCTGACGTAAATAAAATTAACAGCTCCAACTATCAGCTCTTCCGCAAAGGAGGGAGCAACAAGAATATCAAAGACAAGGCCATTAACGTTGAGAAAAACATGCACATCCCTTTTCTCAACTACTTTACCTTCTAAGGCGTAAAGCATTTTTTAGACTCCTCAAATAAGCAATACACACCCCAACGGCATCAAATTCATGTTCTGTCAAGTCTTTATTAAGCTTCACCAGATTCTTAACCATATAGGCAACCTGCTTCTTCCTTGCTCTTCCCTGCCCAGTAAGGCTAACCTTTACTTTGGTTGGGGAAATTTCTGCAACTTCAATTCCCCTCTGTGCAACCGCAAGAAGAAAGGTCCCCCTCACTGCACCAAGTGTAAGGGCTGTTTTTACATTCCTATAATAGATAGTGCTCTCTATCACAACCACATCAGGGTTCCAATCTTCAAGCACCTTACTGATTCCTTCGTAAATAACATTCAGACGCTCACCCAAGCCTCCTGCCTCGGTATAAAGAGTTTCAGAAAACTTAATGTTATAATTGTGGTCAATGATGGCAACGCCACTTGCCTTCAATCCGGGGTCAATTCCTAAAACCAACATCCAATCAAGATTTCGCTGCTATAGTCTGGAGCACATCTTCAGGTATATCAAAGTTCGCAAAAACCTTTTGAACATCGTCATTCTCCTCAAGGGCATCCATTAATTTCAGAATTTTTTCTGCGGTTTTTTCATCCTCAATTTTTACTGTGGATTGTGGAAGCATAGTAATATCGGCTTCAGAAATCTCTATACCCCTTTCTTTAAATGCATTCTTAACCCATTCAAAATCCTTAGGATCACAGTAGATAGCAAAGGAATCTCCTTCTTCTTTTACATCTTCTGCCCCTGCTTCCAGTGCAATTTCCAAGATTGCATCTTCAGAAACTTTATCCTTATCAACGTAAATTATCCCCTTCTCCGTAAACTGCCATGCAACACTTCCCGGTACCCCAAGATGACCACCGTGTTTGGAGAAAATATGCCTGATTTCTCCACTGGTTCTATTCTTGTTATCGGTAAGCACTTTCACTATGAAGGCAACACCTTCTGGACCATACCCTTCAAATACAGTCTCTACGTACTCAACTCCTTCAAGCTCTCCAGTACCTCTTTTAATAGCTCTTTCTATGTTTTCCCACGGCATATTTATTTCCTTAGCTTTTTCAATTGCAATACGAAGACGTGGATTATTTTCTGGGTTACCACCTCCAAGCTTCGCAGCAACCGTAATTTCCCTGATTATTTTCGTAAAAATTTTTCCACGCTGAGCATCAACCTTTGCTTTTTTATGTTTAATTTGAGCCCATTTGGAATGACCAGCCATATTTTCACCTCCATTTTAAAACTGCATTTGGTTAAGTATAAGTTAAAAACATCCTTTTTTCAACAAAAAGGTTAAAAACAAAAAGTTCAAAACAGCAGGGTTAAGAAAAACTAAAATTGGACTTTTGCGAGTTTTGATTTTAAAAATTAAAATTATCTTATGTATCAGACACCACTTCTTACCCAGTACAGAACCTTGAAAGAGAAAAACAAGGACACTTTGTTAGCCTTTAGAATTGGCGACTTTTATGAGTTTCTTTACGATGATGCACATGTAGCTTCAAAGGTATTAGGCATAACCCTTACATCCAAACCTCTTTATAAAAACCACAGGGCACCCCTTGCAGGCATTCCCGCAAAGGCAGCCTGGCAATATTTCGAAAAATTAGTAAAAAACGGCTATAAGGTTGCAATCTGTGAACAACTCGGCGAAGGTAAAAAATTGATGGAACGAGAAGTTGTTGAAATATTGACTCCAGGAACTTTTTATCATCCAGATTTTAGCGATGAAACTGAACACATATTTATTGGCTCTTTGACACTTTTGAAGGGGAAGGGGGCTATTGCCATAGCGGATATAGGTACAGGAGAAATCTTTGTAGAAGGAGGCACTCTGGAAGAGCTAATGAACCGTATAGAAACTTACAACATTCAGGAAATCCTGGTGGAAGATGATCTTTACTTTGAGCTGAAGGACAGATATGCACTTAATTACACAAGAATTGCATCAACGCTTCTATCCAGAGATTCAATTGTAGAAAAAATCTGCAAATTCTTCGGCGTTCCAGACATAAAGATTATAAATTTGCACGATGACCTGCCTGAGCTTCGTGCAATATTCAATCTAATAAACTATTTGGAAGAGAAAAAACCTGGAATGCTTAGTCACCTAAGAACCATCAAGCGAATTGACACCGATAAAATTCTAAAAATTGATGCTAAAACAGCAAAACATCTCGAGCTATTAGAAAAACCCTATGGAGCGCAAGACGATACCCTTTATTACCACCTAAAGGAGACAATAACTCCCCAAGGAAGTCGATACTTAAAAGAAACTATTTTGACTCCACCAAGGGATGCAAATTTAATTAATGAAAGACTATGCAAAGTTGAGTTCTTCTTAACAAACCAAGAAAAACATAAAAAGGTCCGAGAGCAATTAAAAAAAATTTCCGATTTGGAAAGAATCATCTCCAGATTTTCCACTCAAAAATTTCACATTAGAGACTTCTTAAGACTTCTTGAAAGTATTAAAGCCTTCAAAGAAATTGAGAATTTACTTAAAGGCGAGGAATTGTTTGCCTTCCCTTTAACATCAGAAAATTTTGAACTTTTGATGAGAAAGATTGAGTCTACCATTGAAGAGGATCCACCTGCTACCCCTCCGGGGTGGGTAAGAAGTGGTGTGAACAAGGAACTTGACGAATTGAAATTTCTCTTAACGCATTCCAAAGAAAAACTTCTGGAAATGGAGATAAGAGAAAGAGAACGAACAGGAATTCCAAACCTGAGAATTGGCTACAACCAAGTTTTTGGTTTTTACTATGAGGTAACAAAATCACACCTTGATAAGGTTCCCCCGTATTTCATCAGAAAACAAACTCTTCAAAATGCCGAGAGGTTCTATACTGAAGAGCTTAAAGAACTTGAAGAAAAGCTCCTATCGGCAGAAGAGAAAACCGTCTCCATTGAAAAAGAAATTGTTGAAAACCTCAGAAATTCTGTCTTAAATTTTTCAAAGGAAATTGTGGCTTTAACTGAATTTGTAAAAGAACTGGATTTAATTCAGGCTTTTGCAGAGGTTTCAAGAACATACAAATACACCAAACCCGTTTTTACAACGAGCACCAAGTTGCTTATAAAAGAAGGAAGACATCCGGTAGTGGAAAAAAACCTGAAATCTGCCTTTATTCCTAATGACACAGTGTTGGATACGGAAAGCAATATACTCTACATTATCACGGGTCCAAATATGTCAGGAAAATCAACCTATCTAAGGCAAGTAGCCATCATAATGATAATGGCCCATATGGGATGCTTCGTCCCTGCCTCTTATGCTGAAATCCCTCTTACCGACAGAATATTTGCAAGAATTGGGGCATCCGACGATATTACAAAAGGGGTTTCAACCTTTATGGCCGAAATGCTTGAAACTGCTGAGATAATGAGAAACGCAACCTCCAATTCAATGCTTATTCTTGATGAAATTGGTCGTGGCACCTCAACCACCGATGGCATTGCAATAGCTTGGGCATGTGTTGAATATATCGTTGAAAAAATTAAAGCAAAAACCCTCTTCGCAACTCATTACCATGAACTTTCAGAGATTTCGCGAATACATCCAGAGGTAAAAAACTATCACATGAAAGTGGCGGAGTGGGAAGGAAATGTAGTTTTTCTGCGAAAACTTGTAGAGGGAGTCGCAAATAAAAGTTATGGAATTCATGTTGCTGCCCTTTCTGGACTTCCAGAAGAAGTTATCGAGCGAGCAAGAGAAATAGCAAGCCAGTTGGAAAGAAAGGAAAGCGAGCTTATAAAGAGAATAAGGTCCAACATTAAACAGCTCAACCTCTTTGAAAGAGAAGAGGTAACAAAAAACCAATGTAAAATCTGCGAAATGTTATCGACTATCGATGTTGATGGAATAAGTCCGAGAGAAGCTTTAAACTTACTTTACAAACTTAAGGAGGAATTGAATAAATGTTCCGGTTCCTAAAAGGGTTAATAAGTTTTTTGAAAAATGAGATCGCTATTGACCTTGGAACTTCCAGCACGCTGATTTACGTAAAGGGGAAAGGTGTAGTTCTGGATGAACCTTCAGTGGTTTCAATGGACCTTTATACTGGTAAAATTATTTCCTGTGGAATTGAAGCCAAAAAAATGCTTGGAAAAACACCAGAAACGGTTGTGGCAAAACGCCCTATGAAGGATGGTGTAATTGCAGATTTTGATATGGTTCAAGAAATGATCATATACTTCCTAAACAAGGTATTGGAAAAGAATATCTTAATCAGACCAGTGGTTTTAATCTCTGTACCTTCAGGAATTACTGATGTCGAAAGGCGCGCAGTGAGAGACGCAGCGCTACTTGCTGGTGTTCAAAAGGTTCACATGGTATCTGAACCTGTTGCAGCTGCAGTAGGTTTGGGACTCCCTATAGAAGAACCAGTGGGAAATATGGTAATAGATATAGGTGCTGGCACCACGGAGATTGCGGTAATTTCTCTTTCTGGAATCGTGGTAAATAAATCCATAAGAACTGCCGGAGATGAAATGGATGAAGCAATAGCAACATATATAAAGGAAAAATATAGAATTGCAATTGGAGAACAAACAGCAGAAGAAATAAAGATTAAACTTGGAAATGCTTTCCCTACATATCCAGAGGAGAAAATGGAAGTAAGGGGGAGAGACCTCATAAGCGGTACGCCTAAAACCATAGAAATCTCAAGCTCCGAGGTCAGAAACGCTCTAAGAACTGCTCTTAACGAAATCGTCTTTGCATTAAAGAAAGCCCTGGAACAGACACCTCCAGAACTGGTCGCTGATATAATAGACAGAGGAATTTACCTCACAGGGGGTGGATCTTTGCTTAAAGGACTCCCAGATCTTCTTATGGAAGAAACGAATATCCTCATGAAAGTTTCAGAAAATCCAAGACATTGTGTGGTGTTGGGAGCAGGGAAAATATTGGAAAACATAGACAAATACCAGCAAGTGTTAACTGCTTCTTCTAAAACAATGGTTAAAAGAGCGGATTTTATCGATTGAATGGAGAAAAAACTCTTTATCTTGTTTTTATTACTAACGATTTTCGTTAACATAAGTGGCGTAAAGGAGCAAGTGGCATTAGTGCTATCAAAATCCTTTTATTTTCCCTTCATTTACACACGCAATCTCTTACTTTTACTCTCTAACGTAGAAAGGCGTTCAATTCAACTCAGCATTGAGAATCAAAGGCTAAGAGAACAACTCAATAGTAAAGATTTTGCTGAAAACAATGTTGTTGATACATCAATCAATTCGTTCATAGGAGAAATCTTTCAATACTTTCCTATGGGAATCCCTGAGGAAATATTGGTCAAAGTTAAATCTAAAAAAATAGGAGATTTAGTTGAAGGTACCGTTGTTGATTTAAATGGCTATCTGATAGGGAAAGTCGAAATGCAAATAGGAGAGCAAGTCAGGATAAAAACAATTTATAACGAAAGCTTTAAAGTGGGAGTTGAGTCAATCAATCCATACTATACAGGAATTCTGCAGGGCGGAGAATTTCCAATGGTTTTATACATACCCGTTGACGCAGAAATTCACACGGGAGACACAATTTACACTTCCCGACTCTCAAGTTATGCAAAGCCTTACGCTCCAGTTGGTGTGGTGAAAAACTACCAGAAAGACATTGATAATCCAATTTTTTACAGAGCAAAAATCGAACCGTTCTTCAAGCCTTTTACCTCAAGGATTGTTGTGATCTATGGAAAATCAAAAAATTAGTACCACGGGCGTTATTTTATTAATACTTGCCTCGGCATCAACGGTCATACTCCCTAAAACTTTTCCTGACATTTCTATAATTGCATTGCTATATCTCTCCCTTAAATATGAGACACCCGCTTTGCTTTTCTGGGCATTTTTGAGCGGTTTAGTACACGACGGATTCAATATTGATAAAATCTGGGTCTCACCAATTGTTTTTCCTGTACTAACACTATCAACTAATTGGGCAAAGAGCAATTTCAATTTAACCTTCGCGCCCGCTAAATTAATTTTCGTAACAAGTTTTGTTACATTATCCTTTGTTATTTACTCTTTATTCTGGAACATAAACTTGATGGCAATCGGGTTTAAATTTATCCTAACCCTTGCCTTAGCTATAATTACAGCATTTTTAGTATGAGTAAAGTAAACGTTCTCCGAACTTTACTCTGGTTAATCTCTGTAATTATTGTAATAAGGCTATTTCAATTTCAGATAATTGAGCATGAGTCTCTCCTACAAAAGGCAACATACAATTTTCTCAAAGAATATAAAATTCACGCACCACGGGGCAAGATATACGATAGGAACGGTGTATTACTTGCGTACTGGAAGCCAGCCTTCCGCCTGATGGTAATACCCAAGTTTTTAAAAGATGAAGACTACGTGACTCTTAAAGAACTCTTAGGAGATCTAACAATTAATCCCGACACTCTGAAGCATAAAGGAAATTATATTGAGATTAAAGGAAATCTCTCTTACGAAGTAACCACAAAATTACTGGAAAAATCGCCGAATATTAAAAGTATCGTGATAGACGCAGATCCAGTAAGAGTTTACACACCTTACGCCAAATACGCCGCACACCTTATAGGTTATGTTGGTGAAGCATCTAAAGATGAAGTGAAAAAATTCAATCTCGACCCAGGGGATTTCATTGGAAAAGCCGGGGTAGAAAGAAGTTTCGATTTATTACTGCGGGGAGAAGATGGCGCGAGATTCATTGCTTTAGACTCAAGAGGGAATGTGGTAACTACTAATCCTCGACCTCCAATAGAACCAATAGAAGGCGAAGAGGTCTTGCTAACAATAGACATAAAAATCCAGGCTTTATTAGACTCCTTATTTTAAAATTATCCGCGCGGTGCTGCCTTTGGAATGAACATCAAGACAGGAGAAGTATTGGTATTTTACTCAAAACCCTATTTTAACCCCGAAAGCCTTATCGTTAAATGGAATTATTACACTTCGGACAAGGAAAAACCTTTACTGAACCGAGTCTTACAGGGACTCTATCCACCTGGTTCAACTTTTAAACTCATTACCGCCCTTGTAGGTTTATACACTGGAGTGATAAGTGAGCAAACAACTTTCTACTGTACAGGGGGGTTTACCTTTGGAAAGAGGACATGGCTTTGCTGGAAAACAGAAGGACACGGCCCACTCAATCTAACCCAAGCAATTGCGCAATCGTGTAACGTATATTTTAATAATGTTGGAGCAAAGATAGGAACGCAGAACTTCATAGAAACCCTTGACCACTTTAACTTACCTGAAAAAACCGGAATCGACTTAATCGGCGAATATTCAATTCTAATTCCAACTACCAAGATGATGAAGAACAAACTACTCCTTCCAAGTTCTGTTATCAACTGGTCTATAGGTCAAGGAGAAATCCAAGTCACCCCTGCATGGATGGCCTTAGTAACTGGATTAATAGCTGGAAATGGGAGGTGCGCTAAACCAATAGTAAGAAAAGGCGAGAAAACCGGATATATTACCCTAAATCTTCCTTTGGAACATTTTGACATCATAAAAGAAGGCATGCGGTTAACCGTTGAAAGCCCGCAAGGAACTGTGGGATATCTCTATGATCCTTCCTACAAAATAGCTGGAAAAACAGGAACTGCGCAAAACCCACACGGGAAAGAGCATTCCTGGTTTACTTGCTTTTTCCCTTATGATGACCCCACATACGTGTTAACTGTTGTTGTAGAAAATGCGGGGCACGGAAGTGAAGCAGCAGCCCCAATAGCTATCAATATTGCAAGGAGGATGTTGAGTGAAAAGAAATAGTGTCCTCATCACCAGCGCTTTATTTTTGACCGCTATAGGGCTTTTAGAGTTATATTTTATCAACAACTCCTACTTCTTTTCCCAACTTTCTAAGGCTTTAATCTTTACTGTCTTTCTTTTTACAATTTCTCTTTTCATTAGGAAGGAACACATTCTCAATTACGGACATTTGATATACTACTTTTCCTTAATTCTCTTGATAATCGTCTTAATAGCAGGTAAAGGAAGAGTTAACCGATGGATAAACCTTGGATTCATGCAACTCCAGCCCTCAGAAATCGCAAAGCTTGGCCTTATTTTAGCATTAAGTAAAATCCTCTCCAATACCCAAAGGCCCCTAAAAATCAGGTTGATTAAAGCCTTTGCATATACGTTATTTCCCTTTATTCTCGTGATGCTTCAACCAGATCTCGGGACCGCTCTAACTTTTCTCTTCATCGCCTTTCTTATGAGTTGGATATCAGGGCTTGACCCCTTTCTTACCAGACTTCTAATTCTAACCCCTATCACCATGATAGCCTCCGCTCATTTACTTTCAACAACTATCCTATTCTTAACTCTATTGATTTTTCTCTTAATTTCAAAAGAGGTGTTGTATAAAAAGATTTTAACTATCAGCTTTCTCACTGTTGTCAGTTTATCAACACCCTTTGTATGGAAAAAAATGTTAAAACCATATCAGAGATACAGGCTAACTGCTTTTCTAAACCCCGAAAAAAGTAAAAGCAGAGAAGGTTGGCAAATATACCAGGCAAAAATTGCCGTAGGCTCTGGCGGTATCTTTGGTAAAGGTCCCGGAAAAGGCACTCAAAAAGGCCTTGCATTTCTACCCGCTGCCCACACCGACTTCATGTTTACGAGCATTGGTGAGGAATTCGGTTTTGTAGGCCTTATTATTATAATTGTTACTTTTATGGCTTTTCTCAGTTTTTTACTTAGAAAAATAGAATTGAAAGAAGGCCAGGAAAAATTGATACTAACTGGCATTTTTGCTTACTTCTTTTTTCACTTTTCTGTCAATATCCTGTCAAATCTTTCCTTACTTCCAGTAGTTGGCATTCCGCTTCCCTTTATCACTTACGGCGGAAGCCATCTGCTTACTGAAATAACAGCAATATTCTTGGTTTTGAAACTGGAGGATTAATATGTGCGGTTTTTTCAGTATAATCTATAAAAATGATCAGAAAGAGTTGGGAAGCATCCTTACAAAAGCAGGATTCAGGCTCGCATACAGAGGATACGATACTGTAGGAATTGGCTTTATTAAGGATAACGGAACATTTGAGATAAGAAAGGCACCTGGAAAGATTCACAGGGTTTACAAAGACCTGAACTTCGAGGAAATAGAAGGTAAAAGGGGAACCATACAATTAAGATGGGCAACCTACGGAGCACCCTCCTATGAAAATGCACAGCCACACTTCGACTGCAAAAAAAGTTTAATCGGTGCCCACAATGGTAACATCGTTAACTCGCCATTCTTAAGAGAAAATTTGATCCAAAAAGGACACCATTTTAATGGCGAAAATGACGGCGAAACCCTCGTCCACGTGATAGAAGATTATTATAACTCATCAGGAGACCTTAAAGACTCTATATTCCGGTCGTACGAAATTCTGAAGGGTGACTATGCATTTTCCATAACCGCAGTGAATGAAAACAAATTTTACGCCGTTAAAAAGGGGTCTTCTTTATTCTTAGGAATAGGTGAAAACTTCATTGCTGTATCCAGCGATCTTGTTGCCCTCCTCGACCTTACCAAAAATATTGTCACCCTCTACGACGGAGAAATGGTTGAATTTACAGAGAGTGAATATACCATATATAATTTGAACACCCGCGAAAAAATCCATAGAGAGCCAGTTTACACGGAAATGGATATCAAAGATGCTGAAAAGGGAAGCTTTCCACACTTCATGATCAAGGAGATAAATGAAATACCAGAAAAAGCAAGGAATATTATTAATTTTCTCCCGGAATTCAAGAAACTTGACCAGATAGTGGATGATATTCTCACATCAAAGAAAAAATTTATAACAGGTAGTGGTACTTCTCTACACGCAGGCATTCTCGGAAGCTTTTATTTATCCCGAATAGCTAAAGAAATGTTTATACCGGTAGCTGCTTCAGAATTTTCAGAGAGATACGGGAATGTTATTGAAGATGGGGACCTTCTGTTTGTAGTTACTCAGAGTGGTGAGACGAAAGATGTAAAGAATGCCATGGATTCTTTTGGAAATAGGGGGAGAACCATTGGACTTATAAATGTTCTTGGTTCAAGCATCGCCTTGAGGTGTGACCATGTAATTCCCGTTCTCTCTGACCTGGAAATCAGTGTGCCTGCAACAAAGACCTTTGTAAATCAGGTAATTGCTCTCCTCTACCTTTCGATAGAAATTGCGAAAAAGAAAGGGCTCTCTTACCCTGAAATAAACTTCGAAGAATTACCGAAGAAACTTAGTGAAACCATAAAAATCGCCGAAACTCATAAAAATGAAGTAATAAAGGCCCTAATTCCTTGGAGAGATTTCTATGTGCTTGGATTTGGATTGACCTATCCCATCGCTCTTGAAGGTGCATTAAAAATAAAAGAAGTGGTTTACATCCATGCGGAGGGTATGTATTCTGCAGAATTCAAACACGGTCCCTTATCCATCGTTGAGGAAGAGTATCCAGTCATCTTTGTCGCTACTCTTAAAGACAAGCATATGATCCTCTCCCACATTAATGAAGTAAAATGCCGTGGGGGTAAAATAATAACCATTGCTCCCGATGATGCAGAATTAAGAAAGGAAAGCCACATATTTGTGCCCATCCCCGACGGAAACGAGTACCTTACTCCAATTCTATCTGTCATACCCTTGCAGATCATTGCGTATCACATGAGCATCCATAAAGGGATAGATCCTGATTTTCCCAAAAATATTTCTAAAACCCTTACCGTGGACTAAATGAAAATAATATGTATACTTGGGCCAACAGCTTGTGGCAAAAAGGAAATTGCTAAATATTTGCTAACAAAATTTGGTGACAGAGTTCACTTCATCTCATGTGATTCAAGAAAAGTTTACAGGTACATGGATATAGGGACCGCAAAACCGGAAAAGCCCTTCAGGGAATTTTTTGAGCTCATAGATATAAAAAACCCCGACGAAATTTACAGCGCAGGTGACTTTGCCAGAGACGCAGAAAAAGTAGCAACGCAGATTTTAAATAGGGGAAAAGTCCCTGTAATCGTAGGAGGTACGCCTCTGTATTACAAAGCACTCTTTTCTGATTTTTTTGAAGAACCTAAGAAGGATCCTGAAATAAGGCAATATTTACTCAATAGACTAAATGAGGAGGGCGTGGAAAAACTATACGAAGAACTAAAGATAAAAGATCCTGAGACTGCAAAAAAACTCCATCCTAAGGATTGGCTGAGGATCACAAGGGCTCTTGAAATCTACTATAACACAGGAATGCCTGCCAGTGAGGCAAGAAGGAAACTTCGCAAAAAAAGGATTTTTGAGCCCGAATATATAGGTATAACACAACAAAACGCTGAACTATACAGGAAAATCGAAGAACGCACGAAAAGAATGTTTTCAGAAGGCCTCATCGAAGAAACTAAAAAAATTCTTGAAATGGGATACGATGAAAAATTACCATCACTCAACACAATAGGCTACAAAGAAACCATCAAATATCTGAAAGGGGAATTTAAATTAGAAGAAGCGATATCTAAAACTATAAAAAATACTAAGATTTACGCCCGCAGGCAAAAAATGTTTTTCAAAAATTTTAAAAATGTTAGCTGGTTCGATATAACAAAGGAAATCAACGACCTGTTTAATAGGCTCGACGAAGAAATTTTAAAAAGGATATCCTAAATTTCAATATCCTTTAAATTAAAAACCGGCCCATCCTTACAGGCTCGAAAGTATCCCGAGCCATAAGGCTTTTTAACTGAACAACCAAAGCAAAGTCCAATTCCACAAGCCATAACAGTTTCAACGGAAACCCACACATCAGAAGTTTTAAAGTTCTTCAAATTTCTAAGCATGGGAACAGGACCACAAGCATATATAATTCTATCCTCCTGTTCATTGATAAAATCCGTAACTAACCCTTTCTGACCTTCAGAACCATCCTCAGTGATTAAAAAAATATTTAATTCCCTCAATAGATTAGCCAAGCCCTGAGGAGGCTTACTTTTCAATCCCCACAAAAACCTTTTGAAATTCCCTACTTTTTTGGCATAAAAATAGAGAGGACCAAGGCCCGAACCGCCTGCAACAAGAGTCGGATTAGGTAGTTCAGGAAATCCCTTTCCAAGAGGACCTAATAAGCTTAAAGGTTCTCCCTTTCTCTTTTCGGAGAGAAGTTCGGTTCCGATTCCTACTACCTTTATCAAAAACAAAAGACTTTTAGCATCTGCAAAAAAAACACTGAAGGGCCGTGAAAGAAAAGGGCTAAGGCCTTTGCTCACTCTTAGTTGAAAAAATTGTCCAGGAGAAATGGATTCCCCCCATAAGTTCTCAACCTCAAGCAGGAAAAAACCATCGCCCAAAAACTCGTTAGAAATTACCTTTGTACTTAGCAATTCCATCCTTAAGCACCTTCACAATATACTCAACCCATTCTTCTTTCATGGTAGGGAAAAGAGGCAAAGTGATCTGCATCCGGTAGGCCTCTTCAGTAACGGGAAGCGGCCTATACGGATAGTGCTTCTGAACAGCACTAAAAAGATGCAAAGGTTTATAATGGATACTGGTCTGTATCCCATGTTCGAATAGGAAAAGTCTCAAAGCATCCCTGTCTACCTTGGAAAAAACCGAAAAAATATAATTTCCAGAAAGTTGGTAATTTTCAAACGGTATAATAATTTCAGGAACATCTTCTAACAACTTCCGATAAAGCCCCACCAATTCTCTTCTCCTTTGATTAATCCATTCAATCTTTTTTAGCTGTGATAAACCAAGGGCAGCTTGAATCTCTGTGGCACGGTAGGTGTAACCAATTTCGTATATATCGTAATCCAGTTCTAAACCCTTATAACGCTCATATGATGTGCTCGAAATACCCTGAGACCTTAAGGATTTACATCTCTTGTATATATTCTCATCATTCGTTAAAATTACCCCTCCCTCTCCCGTTGTAATACTTTTGTTGGCATAAAGAGACATTCCTGCCACAATGCCAAAATTACCGGCCCTTTTACCTTTCCATATCGACCCGTGACAATGGGATGCGTCCTCAACTAAAACAAGGTTCTTCTCTTTACAGTACTTTTGAACTTCATCAATTCCTTCCATAAAGCCAGCGTATGCGACGTAAATAGCGTGAGTTGCTCTACCTTTGACATTTTCTATAGTATCGGGTGAGATAACAGGCTTTTGAAGAGATTCAATATCCGCAAAAACAAACTTTGCACCCATCCAAATCAGGGGTGTCAAGGTGGAAATGTAAGTAAATGATGGCAGGACCACAATACTGTCAGGCCCTATACCAGCAGATATATATGCAAGATGAAGGGCAGCTGTACCCGAAGAGACAAAAAGCGCATATTTAACTCCAAAATAAGACTCAAAAGCCCTCTCTAATTCGTTGGTTTTAGGTCCAAGGGATACCCAACCAGTTTTGATAGTTGATGACACTGCTTCAATGTCAGATTCGTCAAAAAAGGTTTCAAAAAGTGGAATTTTAAATCCCTTACTCAGTGTCAATTGCTCCGAGTTCCTGCAAACCGCCTTTCAAGGCCCTTTTTCTCGATAGCTTAAACCTACCTGCTTCATCAATTTCGATTACCTTGACCAGAACCTTATCCCCCACCTTCAAGACATCTTCAACCTTTGAAATTTTGGAGTCGGAAATTTCTGAAATGTGTAAAAGGCCTTCTTTATTAGGCAAAATCTCTACAAAAGCGCCAAAAGGAGCAATTCTCTTCACAACCCCCATATAAACCTTACCGAGCTCTACTTCCTGAACCATTTCATTAATCATTTCCTTAGCACCTTCAACACCTTCTTCACTGTAACCTGAAATAAGCACCCTCCCTGTAGTGTCATCAATCTCAATTTTGGTGCCAGTCTGTTCAATGATCTTTTTGATAGTCCTTCCTCCAGGTCCTATTACAAGACCAATTTTGTCAGTGGGAATTGTTATTGAAGACACCTTTGGGGCATAAATGGATACACTATCCCGCGGTTTGGAAATCGTTGCATTCATTATATCAAGAATAAAGAGCCTGGCTTTCCTTGCCCTCTCAAAGGTCTCTTTTATAATATTCAGCGGTAATCCCCTGATCTTAAGATCGAGTTGGATAGCAGTAATTCCCTTAGAAGTACCTGCAATCTTAAAATCCATATCACCATAGTGATCTTCTGCACCCACGATGTCCGTGAGCAAAACATACCGATCACCCTCTTTAATCAAGCCCGTAGATATCCCCGCACAAGCTGCTTTAATTGGTACTCCGGCATCCATAAGGGACAAAGAACCACCACAAACGGTAGCCATTGAGGTAGAACCATTTGACTCCAAAACATCTGATACAACTCTGATTGTGTAAGGAAATTCTTCCTCAGAAGGTATCAGAGGAGCCAGTGCCTTTTCTGCGAGATTTCCGTGCCCAATTTCTCTCCTTGAAACCCCTCTTAGAGGTTTAACCTCACCCGTAGAGAAGGGAGGAAAGTTATAATGAAGCATAAAACGTTTCTCTTCTTCTGGCTCGAGCTCGGAAAGCTTCTGAACGTCTTCTTTTGTCCCTAGCGTTGTTACAACAAGGGTCTGCGTCTCACCTCTCTTGAAGAGAGCTGAACCATGTGTTCTGGGGAGTATCCCAACTTCACAGGTAATCGGCCTTATTTCCTCAAATCCCCTTCCATCAACTCTTTTTCCCTCATTCAATGTCATCTCGCGAAGTGCTTTCCTTTCGAGCTCATAAAGTGTTTGATTTAACTCATTGGTTAAATCTTCAGATGGATAAGTGTTTTTGACATATTCTTCCGCTTTTTTTCTAATAGCATCAAGACTTTCATTGCGCAACTTCTTCTCACTAATGTGCATTGCATCAACGATATCCTTGTACACGAGATCCTTAATTCCGGAATAAAATTCATCGGAGATTATCAGCCTCTGATACGGAACTTTCGACTTTCCTATTTTTTCTCTAAGTTCATTTTGAAAATCCTCTATTTCCTTAAGATATGGTATGGCAAATTCAATAGCCTGAAATACAACGCCTTCCGGAACTTCTTTACCGCCAAATTCAATCATGTTAATCTCGCCAGAAGAACCTGCAACAAGCAAATCGAAATCACTTTGCTCAATTTGAGAATTTGTCGGATTAAGGACAAATTCCCCGTTTATTCTTCCAACCCTACAGGCTGCTATGGGACCATCAAATTCGATTTCCGAAATGTGTAAACAGGCAGAAGCGCCTATTATCCCGAGAAAGTTTGTTTCATTCTCAAGATCATAAGACAAAAGATATGCTATGACTTCTATCTCATTCATCATATCCTTAGGGAATCTCGGTCTTATAGCCCTATCAATAGCCCTTCCATGCAGGATTTCTCTCTCTGTGGGTTTACCCTCTCTCTTCAGGTAACCACCGGGTATTTTACCGGCAGCGTATGACTGTTCTCTATATTCAACAAGTAGCGGGAGAAAATCCCTTTTCTCCTTTGACTCCTGGGTTACAACGGTTACGAGAAGTACTGTATCACCGTAAGATATTAATAGGGAAGATGTCGCCTGGTTTGCAACTCTACCTACTTCAATTTTTAGCGTCCGGCCAGCAATTTCACGTTCTAAAGAAAAAATCATCCTCTAATACCCAGCTTATCAATGAGTTCAGCATATCGGGCGAAATTCTCTCTCCTTAGGTAATTTAAAAGCCTCTTTCTTTTACCAACCAATTTGATTAAACCAGTCCTGGAATGCACATCCTTACGATGTACTTTAAGATGTTCTGTCAGATCTGCAATTCTCTTGGTCAATAGAGCAATTTGTATCTCCACAGAACCCGTGTCTTTTTCATGCTTTCTCCATTCTTTAATTATTTTTTCCTTCTCTTCCTTGCTAATGGTCATGAGAATTCTACCTCCATTTTTTCAGTTTAAATAAAAAACAAAAGCGGGAGACGGGACTCGAACCCGCAACCACCGGCTTGGAAGGCCGATGCTCTACCATTGAGCTACTCCCGCACATTTTAAAAGAACTTTTTTTCAACCCTTAGACGGGACTCGCCCCGCAACCATCCCCCGCATAGGGGATGCTCTACCATTGAGCTACTCCCGTTTTTTATTCTCACCTACTTTTTAAAGAACCAGACAGACTTGTCCTACAACCCAAAACATTTAAATATGGAGGGGGGTGGATTCGAACCACCGAAGGCCTAAAGCCAGCAGATTTACAGTCTGCCCCCTTTGGCCGCTTGGGTACCCCTCCATCATTCCCAGCTGGCGGAGGGATTTGAACCCCCGACCTGGTGATTACAAATCACCTGCTCTGCCGACTGAGCTACGCCAGCAACTTTAACAAAGAACAACCTCTGTTAGTATTTTAAATTTATAGTAAAGGAAGCGAATAGTCAATCTAAGCCAGATAACACACTACAAATATAAAGACTCTCCGTCTTTGAATATTCAGCCTTTTTGTTCTAAAATTTCCTACAACCAAAGGAGGAAGAATAATGGCAAAAAGATGTGATATTTGCGGGAAAGGTCCATTATATGGTAACAACGTTTCTCATGCCAATAAAAAGAGCTCAAGACGCTGGCTTCCAAATTTACGCAAAGTTGAGATAGAAGTAGATGGTTATTTGGTAAAAGCTAAAGTTTGTTCGAAGTGCTACAAAAAATTAAGAAAATCGGAATAGTCGCCCTTGTTGTCTCGTTCTTAACTGGGGCGACTTATATCGTTTTTAATTTATACTCGAAAATCCTAATACAAAAGTATCTGGAGAAGTCCTTAAATGAAAGGTGCAAAATAAGTGGTTATCATTTCAACATTTTTGGAAATTTGAATTTTAAAGAGTTAAAACTAGGAGATGCACTTTTAGTAAAGAACTTCACTCTCAAGTACAATCCCTTTTCTCTTATTTTTCTCAGGACTATAAGTTACATCCATGCCGAAGAATTTACAATCTATCCCTACAAGTTAAAAGGAACCGGCAATAAGAAAAGCCCTTCTTTTACCACAACATTAACAATCCCTGTCCAGTTCGAGGAAATAAGGATTAAAAAAGGTATAATCGTTCTGGATACAACAAAAATTGAGCTAAATTTCATTTACCTCACCGGTGAAGGCACAGGCAAACCCTATAGAATAAGAAGCTACATCAACGAAATATACTTTGAGGATGAAAACTTTTATTTTTACAGTGACATACTGATAAAAAACAACACAATCCTGATCAAGGATATGGAAATCCAAAACAACAAACTGGGCATTTCTGGTACCTTCGGAGCAATATATTTACCTGACTCAGCAAGACTAAAGATAAGTCTTATCAAATTACAACAAAACAGTGCAAAAGAACTAAATCTCCTTTATTTAATAAACAACGGCAAACTTTTTTTAAATGCCCGGGAAATTAACGTCCAAGGGCAAACCTTTAAAGATGTTTTTGCTGTAATGGACCAGGAATTCCCTGACTCTTTAATAATTGAAAAAGTCTTATTCAAGTACAGAGAAAATACAATTAACGGAAACGGGGTTTACTTAATCAAGGAAGGCAAGCTCTCAATTGGTGCACTCGATATTTCCCTTAACGAAGCAGGGCTAACGGGGTATATCACTTCAAGCCTAGAGTTTGAAAAAGGTAAACTTTTTGGAAAATTCAGCTCCAGTAATCTAAAGTACCTTAATTCCGAAGATTTTCAAATAAACTGTAAGTTCTCCTTTTATGACAGCAAACTCAACATCAATTTAGACAACATTACATCTACGAACTCCAACTTATCAGGAAAAGTCGTATTTACCGATAACAAGGCAAAAATTGTTGCTAACGGAGTTCTTTCACTGTCCGACCTTTTAAAAGACTTAGGAGGCATTGCCCACTTTAATATAAATTACACGCTTGGAAGAGATTACAGAGAGGGTTATGCTATCTTTAAAGCGAAGGCACTAAATTATGAGAAAACCAGCGCTAAGGAAATTCTCCTTACCATCTCGTCAAAAGGTCAAATAGACAGCTTAAAAATATTCGGCAAAGAATTAATGGCATCAAACTTACAGGCTGACTCAACAATAACTTTGCTTGTTTCCGATGAACTTAAGCACTTTTACATAACTCTCTCTGCTTTCCAAAACTGCTCATCGCTCAAAGGTAATTTTTTCTTTAGCAATTTAGGTGGTAAAAACTTTGACTTTCAAGTCACCAATTTGCAATTCCTTGTAGGAAAAACCGACACGTTTGAGATAACAGATCCCATAAATGTAGTCAAAAGGTATAACAAAGTATCCATTGACAGCGGTAAAATATGGGTAAACTCCTCTCCAGTCTTACTTAAAGCTAATCTTGATTTATCTACGAAAGAAATTGATGCGCAATTTTTGATTAATACACTAAAAATCAACAACTTAGCAGGAATTAGTTCGATATTATCAGGCTCACTCTACATTAGCGGAACCCTCGAAACTCCAAAGGCAAATGCGTGGATTCAGGCAGAAAACTTAAACTTTAGAGAATACAAAGACCTAAAATTATGTGTTTTTGCAAAAATCTACGAAAATGGCGTTATTCTTGATACTGTTTCAATTCTTGGCCCTTCGACGGATGTTGAGCTTAATGGTTTTTTTCCTCTAACTTTTTCCTTACTGCCTTTTAACTTCAAACCAGAGAATCAAGGGAAGTATGAAATCGAAGCAAGAATCCGTGATTTACCAGCTGAAAAAATAAACAACTTTACAGATAAACAACTAATATTGAATTCGCTCAATATATACGGGGAAGTGAAAATTTATGGTACATACGGATCACAGCCATATCTTTCGGGATTTCTAAGGAGCGAGAACATGTCGGGTATTTATACTCCTATACAACTTGAATTTTCCAAAGGTGAGATATTTACCGAACTTGAAGGAGATGGTTTTAAAATCAAGAGAGGAACCGCCCTTGTCGACCATGGAACAGTGAAAATATATGGACATGGTAAAAAGCTATTCGAAAAAAAGAGAGAAATATTCCTCACTTTTTCAGGCACCAACGTTACCCTATATCCATCTTATAACCTCTTTGCCTCAGGTGACACCAAAATTGATGTTTTAATCAGAGAAGATGGTATTATAGTGAAAGGCGATGCACTGATTAAAGAGGCAACAATTTTCCAAAGCATAAGACCACCAAAAGAATCTCACTCCCAATTTCCTCAAAATTTGAATCTCCTCCTCAATTTGCACCTCGAGGGTAATACCTTTTTGGTAAATGAGCTGGCAGATATTGAAATCAAAGGTAATCTTGTTTACCAGATAATGGGTGGTAAAATGCTTTTAGATGGGACTGTTGACGTAGTTAAAGGGTATTTTCTCTACTTAGATCGAATCTTTGATATCCAATCCGGATATGTGAATTTTAACTCTTCAGAAGACTTAGAACCGGAGTTTAATTTAAAAGCTTTCTCAAAGGTTGACACCTTCAATGTTTACCTTACGCTGGCTGGCACTATGAGAAATCCTCAAATTACACTAACTTCTGAACCACCCCTTGATGAGTTAAACATAATCTATCTTTTAACTCTTGGCAAACCATATGGCGACACGACTTCATCAGGGATAGAAGAGCTACAGGAGCTTAAAAATAGGGCTTTCACCCTGGCAAGCACTCTAATATCACAAAGCCTTAGAAGAACATTGAGGTTTCAAGAATTAAGGCTGTCCAGTTCCGAAACCACTGAAAATCCAGCACTTCTCATAGGGTTTTATCTAAATCCTCGCTTCTATCTCTGGTACTCGCACGATATCTTTGATATAACCAAGGACATGTTTAGAATAAGATACAAAGTTAACAATAATTTCGGAATATTTGCAGAGCGAGACCAAGAGCATAGGCTTTTCATAGGTCTTGACTATATTTATGAGTTCTAAAAAGTTTGCACACGTGGTGATACCAAGAACAAGCTTAGACCATTTTACTTACTCCATACCGGAAGAACTATTTGAAAAAACTTACCCGGGGGCGGTTGTTATTGTTCCATTTCAAAGAACTCGGTCAAAGGGTGTAGTCTGGGAAATCATTGATACCCCAGATTTACCTGAAGAAAAAATTAAACCGATAGAAGAAGTTCTTACTTCGGAGTTTGCAACAACTGAACCCTACCTTAAGCTTGCCGAATGGATGCGAGATTACTATCTGTGCAGTCTGGCTGACATCATACCTCTTCTATTTCCACCAGGAGTCGTTGAGAGGGGGGCTTACATTTATAAATTGTCAACTAAAAAAGATATA
>JASEFR010000005.1:29126-80187 GCA_030019025.1 bacterium | reverse complement strand
GCCCCTCGGGCCGGTCACCCTCTCAGGCCGGCTACCCGTCATAGGCTTGGTGGGCCATTACCCCACCAACTACCTGATAGGCCGCAGCCCCCTCCCCCGGCATGAGCTTGCTTCCGCAGAGGCCCACCTTTCATCCCTACCATCTCAGATAGGGACTCCATCGGGTATTAGCCACCCTTTCGAGTGGTTATCCCCGTCCAGGGGGTAGGTTAGCTACGTGTTACTCCGCCGTCCGCCGCTGACCTGTAGGTAAACCCACAGGCCCGCTCGACTTGCATGGCTAAGACACGCCGCCAGCGTTAGCCCTGAGCCAGGATCAAACCCTCCATAGGAAGATTTGATCACTTGCTCGCTAACCACCCAACCTTCTTGCCCTATTTTCAAAGAACGTTTGAAAGCTCAAATATTATATTATGTTAGGGTTGAAATGTCAAACTTCAAATGGTGTGTTTACAAAAAACGAAATAATCGTGCTTTAAGCACTTTGAACATTTTAAATAACTATTTTAAAAGTGTCGTAAATAAAAAGGGGCGGAATTACCCGCCCCGATAACATTGCACCGTCCTATTGACTATTTCAAAACGTTAAAGATTGCATTAAGAACTGCTGACTTTGAGGTCAATTCAGAATGATCAGTGTCATAGAAATACCATCTAATAGGTGAGTAATTATTTGCTCTTGCAGAGGAGAGAGGAATAAGTCCATCGTTATCACCAAACCCCATAAATCTTAACAAATCGTCGCCGGTAACATAGTAGAAAGGATGGGAAGAGGTAAGGGAATAGCCTGAGAAGGTATGCAGTTTTGACCAGTCAGGATATCTATAATTAAGGGCATCAAGGTAAGGATTTCCGTCGAAGAGGTAAAAATGTAGATACATGGCCCAAGTCCAGTAGAGATTATCCCACCTTAGCCAGGGATTTATTGGCACCACGAAGGGGACCACATATCCACCAAAGATTAGGTTGGCAAAGGGAGTACCGTGATGTGGAGTCCCAAGGGTGATAATGTTTTTTACCGGTTTTATTCGGTAATATTTATCATAAACTCGTGCAACTATTCCTCCCATCGAATGGGCTATCAAAATTAACGAATCAGATGAGCCAAAGAAACGGGAAATGTATTGAGCAAGAGCGGGCGCAGAATAATTGTAAATATCATAATCGGGATCGTAGGCGAAGCCATAAAACTCGTATTTGCCTTCAAGTCCCAAGGAAGTAAGATATTTTACAATCTCCTGAGAAACACCCTTCACATAAGATGCATAATCCTCACTCCAAGAAGGAAGTTGCCAGCCGTGAATGATAATCACAGGCCTTTGCCCCGGGGGAGGAGGTGTAACACTTTGAGTCATTGTGAAAAACCCATTCTGATATTTCAAAAGGTAAAATTTGCTCTCAAAGGCCTTTTTCTGATAATCGGGGTTTCTAACAAGACTAAATTCCAGCATGAGCTTATCTAACTTCTGATTCTTGAAGTACTCTTTAAGAAGCATTCCGCTGATCCTAAAGAAAATGAAGTCCCCTTTCTCATTCTTAATCGCCTTTCCAATCCATGGGTGTTCGTAATTCCCGTTAAAGATAACGTAAAAAAAGTCGTATCCATCTACAAAATCCTTGACCCTAATTCCGACCTCGATGTCGTTGTATTTCTTTAACTTCTCATAAACATACATTGGAAGAACAATATTGTATGCTGGCGAAACTCTTAAACCGTTCACAAATTTTAGATTAATTATGTTTTTATCTTGCTTTTCAACTTTAATCAGCTCCTTTTTAATATCTACGGGGACTTTAACGATTACTTCGCCTTCGTCAAATATAGTGGCGGTCTCAGGTTTATCACCCGAAGGTGTCTCAACTACATCAACTTTTTGGCAAGAGGATAAGAATAATATTAAAAGGAGTAACGATGGAAAGATAATTTTTAAAGCCCTCATAAAAGACCTCCTCTTATTTTCAAAAAAAACGGGCCCCAAAAGGGGCCCGTTAGACTTCTCCTTCTCCAAATCATTATTTTGTCACAATGAACTTCCCAGATCTTGTTTCACTATCAGTGGAGAACTGGTAGTAGTAGACTCCGCCTCTCTCGAGTCCGGAATCAACTTTCACCTTGTACTCGCCGGGTTCCTGATAATCAGAGACAACGACATTAACAAGCTGACCAAGAGAGTTGTATACTTTTAGAGACACCCTTGTAGGTTTAGATATGGCGTATTTGAAGTAAACAGGACCAGAAGCCACATTGGAAACAACCTCAAAGAATGTGACGCCACTAATCCTCTCCTGAGTGACATCGTTGTCGTCAGGTTCAGGTGAAACCGCAGTAGCACCTTTAATAAAGTCATCCCACTTAGTTGAAGAAGCAATAGGCAGATAATTGTAATTGGTGTTGTAGCTGGAAGAAGATGCAGGGTAATAAATTGCAACACCACGGCAGGAAGAATAGGTTGAAGAGTTCTTGTAATTCATCACAGCATTAGTAATGGCACTCATCACATTGTAAGCAGCATTTCTAAGCGTAGAAGGTAGGCTCGTGTTGCTGTAGATATTGTTTGCAAACATGTAAAGATCTTTGTGATCACTAATATAGAAGCTTTTTGCATTTGTTCTAGCTGTATTTATTGCACTGCCATAACCAGCATTTCTTGCGTTGATGAGTTCTTGAGCGAAAGTATTGAGGTAGGAGACCAATGTTCCTACCTTAGAAAGATCAACGGATGCAAGGGTAGAAAGACCTGTGGCCGAGTTAACTACTGCCTTGGCGAGGTCAGCAGGGGAAATAGTGGGATTGCTGTTCATTGTGCTAAGGAAGCCCGTGTAATACCAGCCATCCGCAGCCTCTGTTTCCTCTGAACCGACAAAATAATTAGCGTAATTTCTAACAATATCCATTACTTCAAGCATACCCATAAGGCAGGCATCAAAACCAACAATGTCAATATTCCTTCCAAGATAGCTCTTTATCGAGGATAAGGCGTTAGCAAGCTCGCCATTATACACATTTATCTGAGCATTGGATGAAGACATGTCAACACTAACACCTTTGAAAATAGGCGACTCGTCCTCACCCTTGTACCATCCATCACCATGATCCCAAAGAATTAAGAAGTACTTTTTGGCTGGGTAATTCTGAATTGCCCACTTCGCGAAAGTCGCTAAGGTGTTAGGATCACCCATGTTTACTTCGCCAATGTCCTGAATGAGGGTGGAAACTATAGTGGAAGAGTTACTGGCGTCATTGGTAACATAGTATCTTCTGCAGGTTGTCCAGTTGCCATTAGAAGTGTCATAGCCAGAAATTCTGTCAACCTGGACAACAACATTCCTGTAGGAATTTGAACCGCCACCGTATTCCATTTCGTTTAAATCTTTAATGGCGTAAGTCTCAAGGTCGTTGTCACCATTCATGTAAACCATGATGGTCCACTCTTTGGTGGTGGGGGTTGTTCCACCGTCGTCACCACCACTTCCACCATCTGAAGTGGCGGTCAAAACAATATCGTCAACATAGACCCCTGTATCAGTTACACTCCCATCAGAAAGGAATCTAAAAAGAATATATGTGGCATTGGTAGGGATGCTGACACTGGCTTTCTGCCAATATCTGTACCTTCCGCTTTTGTACCACGCACGATTCCATGAACCCGTATAATACCAGACTTCAAAGAAATCGTAATTAGCTTCGGTATCCATCCAATAGTAAAAGGTTAGTGTTGCAGAGGTGTAACCTGAAAGATTGATGGTGCGATAGAAATACTCATCCACACTATTTCCATATCTAGCGTACTTCGTATTTTTTGCTGAATAGGAGGCCGAATTATAGTTTGATGAGACCTTCGTCCACTGGTGAGATGAAGAACTTGAATAAGTGCTCCACCCCGTTGGGAAGTTGGTCATATTATCGGAAATTATAGTGGTTTGGGCCATCAGGGCCGTCGCTATCAAGATCCCAAGTACCACAGCAATCCTTTTGACCATTTTAACCCCCTTTTGGTATAAATACTGCGAATTTTGTGCCAAAATCTTCCGATGCTTGAAACCTCGATAGGAAGGCAATTTTCAAAGTAATGGGGGTAGAGAAGGTGTCAAAAAACTTAACAGTTAAAAACCACTAATGGCCAAAACTGGCTTAAATCAAAGAAGACAGCGTGTCAAGATTTTTGACACCTATGTCTCCTTAAAATTCCCTTTGATTCTTAAGACCAAGTTCGTTCATTTTCAACTGAAGCCAGCGCCTCGACATACCCAACTGCTGGGCAGTTTTCGTTATATTCCCTGCATTTAATTCCAGCGCACTTAAAATGTAACTTCTGTCAAATTGCCTCTTGGCCTCTTCATAAGGACATACGGACCTTTCCATTCCCAAGATGGACTTAACTTTGGTTGCAGAAACAGGTCCTTCTTTAATCTCATCCACTACGTATTGGACAAGGTATTTGAGTTCTCTTACATTTCCTGGCCAATGATATGCCCTCAAAATTCCAATCGCATCGCCGGTGAAATAGACCCTGCCTCCGGAAAACTCTCGGAGAAAACTGTTGACGAGGGCCTCTATCAATTCCCTTCTCTCTCTTAAGGGGGGAATTACAATCTCCATTCCTTTCAATCTAAAGTAAAGATCCTTCCTAAATCTGCCCACATTAACAAATTCTCTAAGAGGTCTGTTGGTTGCAGCGATAAACCTAACATCAACCCTTGTGGGTTTCATAGCACCAAGCTTCCAGAACTCGCCCCTCTCTATTACCCGCAAAAGTTTTGCCTGGGAGTATAGTGAAATTTCACCAATTTCGTCAAGAAAAAGGGTACCTCCGTCGGCTATTTCTATTTTACCTTTTAGCCCCGTTTTGGATGAACCCGTGAAGGAGTTAGGTTCATGCCCAAAAAGTTCATTCTCAAAGAGTCCATGGGGTATTGCTCCACAGTTAACCACAACAAAGGGGCCCCTGCGGCCTGACCACCTGTGAATGAGCTCCGCAACAACCTCTTTACCCACACCAGTCTCTCCTAAAATAAGACAAGGTAGATTTGATGCCGCCGCTTTTTTAATTTTCATAACGATGTCTTCGGGTATTCCTACGATCCCGCCTTCCTTCAATTTTTCTACCTCCTTATGAACCTCCTTTAAAGCTAAAGTCAGAGAAATGGAAAGGATGGAAAGATTGGGAAGGTCTGAGGGGTCGCACTCAAAATCGACTCTCAAATATTTGTTAGAGTTTGCAACCGGTACTCTAAAATTGACTATTCCACTACCGAAAGAAAGGGCGCCTACCGCTTCATTCTGATTTCTTTCGCATAAGGAAAATTCTCTGATTAAATTACTAAGGCCCGAACGGATGAGGAGAGGGTCGAGTTTGTCTTTCACTTTTTCAAGAAAGGCTTGATCCAACGCAACTTCCAATGGGATGGGAGGGAGCAACTGCTCCAGAAACTTGTTTAAAATAAAAATACTATAACTTACTTCAACTTCTCTCATAGCGCTAAAATGATAAAATCAATCCAGTTTTTATTCAAGGGGTACCCGCTTCGGAAAAAAATTTCGCACAACTAAAAGCTTAATCTAACACTCCTCTTGTTTTATAATTATACAAAAGGAGTTTACAAAATGTGTGACACAATAAAAAATATGTGTATTGCTGGCCTAATGCTGGTTCTTCCAGCTCTGATCCACGCTGAGAAGGTGGTAGAGCTACCTATATCCAAGGAGGAGTGGAGAGGGCTGGAGAAAAACTTCAAAACCGCTGAGTTCGTAAGGCCGACAGAAAAAGGTATCGCTATCCTAATTGAAGACGAAGAAATGGAAAGGATAGAATCCCTCAATCTTCCATATACAATAATTGAAGACCTCACGCTTAAGAAAAAACTATACTATACGGGAAAATCCCAATACCACACCTTTGACCAAATGAAAACGGAACTCGAAAACCTTGCAAGTACCTATTCCAGTATAGCGAAGCTTGATACCATAGGATTCAGCACCCTTGGAAGGCCCATTCTTTGTCTTAAAATCTCTGACAATCCACAGGTTAACGAAATAGAGCCTAAGTCCAGAATTGTAGGTGCAATTCACGGGAACGAATGGATCGGTGCTGAAGTTTCCTTCCTTTACGCTAAGTACCTACTTGAAAATTATGCTTCTGACAATACCGTTCTAAGCCTCGTTAACAATCGGGAGATATACATAATCCCCATTTTGAACCCTGATGGACATGTAAATCAGTCAAGGTACAACGCCAATGGAGTCGACCTCAACAGAAACTTCGGCTATATAAAAAACTACAGTGGTAGCTCACCATACGACCAACCCGAGACAAGAGCGGTGCACGAGTTTTCAAAAGCAAGAAACTTCAACCTTAGCATCTCTTTCCACTCGGGGGCAACCTATGTCAACTACATATGGAACTATACTCCTATAAGATGCGCTGACGACAGATTTAACGGAATGGTTGAAAATTACTCCACGCAGTATGGAAATCTAACAGGATACCCCATTACCGAAGGGTATGACTGGTACCAGACCTTGGGAGACCTTAACGACTATTCTTATGGAATAAACGGTGATATTGACTGGACCATTGAGCTTTCCGATGAATATATTCCTGATCCCAGCCAGATAGATCCTATCTTTAACAACAATAAGCCTGCAATGAACCTCTTTGTGCGCAAAATGGGACAGGGGATTGGCGGGATTGTCATTGATTCACTAAGTGGTGATACAATAAAACAGGCAAGAATTACAATTTATCCCGTCGACTGGCCCATCTGGACGGACCAATATACAGGAAACTTTATAAGGCCCCTTTTGCCAGGAACTTACTCCATAAAAGTAGAAGCTCCAGGTTATGTGACGAAAACTGTTTCAGGAATCTCCGTCCAGCAGGATACTTTGACTTGGGTAAATGTGGAACTTAAGCCAAGAAACGACGGCAAAATTTCCCTTTTCAAACCGGAAGTTATTTACATAAGCGCCGATAATAGTGTAATAACAACCGACACTTTTATGACCCACTACGCCCTTGGCGAACCCGACGGGAGTTACTATAGCCTGGGAGATAGTGGATACGCCATTTTTGACCTGGGTAAGAGCATAAAAGCGGACACACTATACGTTTATGAGGGTACAGATAACACCCCCAACGAAGGTTTCAAAATCTACTATTCAGAATCACCTTACGGCCCATGGACTCAGATTGGAAACATCCATTACGGCAACGCAGTTATATACGCCGGTGGAAACTCTTTCAGATATTTGAAAATAGTTGATGATGGCGACGGTTCCACAAGCGTCAAAAAGTGCGGTTACGACCTTGATGCCATTGTAGTAAAAACCCTACCGGAAATTGCCATCCTTTCTTATAACGTAACGGAGCTGACCGGCAATGGTAACGGTATTGTAAACCCGGGAGAAGTAGGAAAACTTAATATAACCCTTAAAAACAACTCCCCCAGCACCGTTGTTAATTTAATCATCAAACCAGAGCTACAAGATTCTTACGTAAGCTTTATAGAAGACAGCGTAATTCTGACAAATGTTGCACCAAATGCAACAATACCTACTCATCTCACCTTTAACACCACAACAAACTTACCCTACGACTACTCCTTTAACGTGACAATTCATCTTAACGCCGATAACCAAACCTTTTCCTACGATCTGCCCCTAAAAATAAACGAACGAACCGTTTACGTCTATCTTGGACCAGACGACTACGGGTACTACGCATATGACATTATGGACAGCGTTTATAGTGAGTTTGAAAATTTAACTTTTCGTGATGTATCATCTTATGGAACCATTATCTCTCAGATTACCAACTCGGACGACGCCACCACTCAGCTAACCCTTCCCTTTACTTTCAAATACTATGGTATGGATTACAGCATGGTATCAGTGTGCACCAACGGATGGATAGCAATGGGATCTACAAGCAATAATGCTTACGAAAACAGACCCATTCCCGATCCTAACAACCCTCCTGCAACGATTGCACCCTTCTTTCCTGATCTTGATCCTTCATCAAACGGAGATATTTATTATTATTACGACCCACAGGTCCATGAATTTATTATCATGTGGAAAGATGTTAAAATATGGGGGCAGGCTGATAGAGCAACCTTTGAGGTCATTTTAAGAGACCCCTCTTACTATCAAACCCAGACTGGCGACGGTGAGATAATTTTCCTTTACAACACCATACCTCAGAACCTAAATGCAACGGTAGGAATTGAATCACCCAATCACGCAACTGGCCTATTGTGCTATTTCAACGGTGAATATGATCCTTCCATCGCTCCTTTAGCTTCCAGCCAGTTCATCAAATTCACCACTGACAGTCCAGAAATAACCCCTATAGAAGAGGCGGTAAGGCCTACAGTCTTCTTGAAAAACAACATTACGAGGAATGTCCTATACTTAGAGGCAATAAACTTCACATCAGGCGGAAATGTAACAATCTATGATCCCACAGGGAGGGTTGTGTATCAAGAAATGTTTAAACCCGGCGAACAAAAATTAACATTAAACCTTTCCTCACTGCGGTCGGGAGTTTACATAGTCAAGATAGACTCTGGCAAGGAAAATTACTCAAATTCCTATAGAATCATAAAAATTGAGTAGTGTAAAACCATCCCAAGCCCCATGGTTTTACATAGCAGTGGCCATGGGGCTGGGGATGCTATTTTCCCCTTATATCGCATTATTTATTGCCTTTTTGTCCCTTTCTTTGCTACTTTCAACATTTTTAAGGAATCCCGATTTTTTAATTCTCGCACTTTTTTCTGTAATCGGATTTCTAAGGGGATTGCCTCTTAATAAAACCCAAAAAATGCTGGCAGAACTGGACAACACCCAGATAAACTCTGATTTCAGGATATACAACGAAGGGGTACTAAGACTGAATGGAACTCACATTGAGCTGAGATCCTCAATGCCAGGATTCAAACAGGGTGCACTTCTGAAATTAAAAGGTGTTTACAAAAAAGACATTAACATGCTTATCCCTAACCAAGTTGAAGTCGTAGGGGAAAGCAAAAACCTTTTTGATAATATTCACAATCGTTTTAATTTTCACCTTTTGCAGACTTTTGGTTTATATGAAGAGAGTATCCTTATAAAGGCATTATTAATAGGAGATAGAAAGGGTCTAAACAGAGAAACCGTTGAGAAGTTCAGAAAAGCGGGTGTTGCACATCTATTAGCTATTTCGGGACTCCATATTGGCTTCCTTTTCCTATTACTTAGTACCATCTTCATGTTTATCTTCCGCAGTGACTTAATATCAAAACTTTTGGCCTCTATCCTTGGAGGATTTTACGCCTTTTCCCTTGGTCCCTTGGCTCCCTGTCTAAGAGCCTTCTGGTTCCTTATCCTTCTCAATCTGAGCCATCTGTTTGGCAGAAAGGTAAGGGCGCTGAACATCTGGGGCATCACCTTTTCCTTCTCCATATTTTTCAAACCTTCATGGCTTAGGGACCCCTCTTTTCTGATGTCCTACTTAGCTATCCTCGGTTATCTTTTCCTTTCGGAAGTTTTTCCCATCAAAATAGAAAGGAAAAAATGGGGAGGGAAGATTGAGAGTTACCTTATTTCAGTTCTTGTGCCTCTTCTTTTTACCTTACCCATCCAATCTGTTTTCTTCAAAAGAGTTTCCTTCCTCTCTATAATCTCCAATTTTATTCTCGTTCCTATAACCTTTTTATTAATTTTTGAATCCTTCTTCGCTATCCTTTTTCACATAATCGGACTGCCTGTCTGGATACCATTCAGAAATTGCGCCTTGTTTTTATCGCGTTTCATGCTGTATACTTTGGGGTATTTAAGCCAACTACCTGGCAGCAGTTTAAAAATTGGTTCTCCCACTCACTTTTTGCTATTTTCCCTTCTTTACATTATCCTAATCGCATATGTTCGCATCAAGTTAAGGCAGAAGGGGGATTAGTATGGTTGAAGACTTAATAAAGAAAGGAAGCGAGAAAGTAAGAAAAGAAGACGTAGAAAAAGTGGTAAAGAATGAAGAATCAATTAAAAACCGATTTAAAGAGCTGGAAGGAAAGATTCAAAAAGACCTTAAAGAAGACCTAAGCCTTTTATTATCTCTAATTAAAGACTACTGGAAAGACGAGTACAAAGTTGTACCGTGGAGAACTATAACTTTAACTGTTTTTGCACTCCTTTACCTCCTTAACCCCCTCGACCTCATTCCGGACCTTTCCTTACCCCTTGGAATGCTCGACGATCTTGCGGTTCTTGGTTTTGTTGTGGCATCAGTGAAAGATGATCTTGAGAAATATAAACAATGGAAAAACCATTAAAAAACGGGAAAAATGAAGGCACTTGACCATTTGAAACCGACCCCTTATATTCACATTAGGATGAAAGGATTACTTCCTCATAAGTCATTGGACAACAAGGACTTACATAACCTTCCATATATCAACAATTTGCAAAGTTATCTACAAAAAATCCACACAGGGGTTGTGGAAAACTTTATAAGTTGCTCTGATATAATTACTTAAATTTAGAATATTTGTGAAAAGGAGTAGTGTATGGAGAATATTTCGGTTAGAGAGAATGAGGGTAAAGCAAAAGAGATATGGTCTGATATTCTTGAAATATTAAGAACCCGACTACCTGAAAGTTCCTATAATACCTGGTTCGTAAAAACCGCTGGTGTCGGGTTTACAGGAGACAGGCTTATTGTAGAGGCACCAAACAGTTTCTGGATTGAGTGGATAGAGTCCAACTACCGTAAAGTTATCAATGACATTCTGAAGGAGCTTGGGAAAAATTTTTCCGTAATTTTTACTCCAAAAGCCCGAGAAATAGAGGACACCGAAGAAAAGATTTCTCCCACCAGAAGGGATATGTTTTCTCCACGCTACCCTCTGAACCCACGTTTCACTTTTGACACCTTCATTGTCGGAAAGTCCAATGAGATGGCTTACCATGCCGCTACAAGGGTTGCACAAAATCCAGGAAAGGAATATAACCCCCTTTTCATATACGGTGGAGTTGGACTCGGAAAGACCCATCTTCTCAATGCAATAGGAAATTACATATACTCAAAAGGTTCAAAGATTCGGGCTGCTTTGATAAGGTGCGAAGACCTGATGAATGATCTTATTGACTCTCTTCAGCGGAAAAGGATGAAAGAATTTCGCGAAAAGTATAGAAACGTTGATATCCTCCTTATTGATGACATACAATTTCTGCAGGATAAAAACATCTTACAGGAAGAATTGTTTCACACCTTCAACTACCTCTTTGAAAAACAGAAACAAATAGTAATGACATCCGATAGGTCTCCTCAGCAAATCTATGCACTGGAGGAGAGACTGGTTTCTCGCTTTCAATGGGGATTGGTAACAGAGATAGGAAGACCCGATTTCGAAACGAGGGTGGCCATCACTAAGAAAAAACTGGAGGAGGAAAAAACCTTTTTACCAGAAGATGTTATAATCTTCATTGCTGAGAATATAAGGGACAATGTGAGGTCCATTGAAGGGGCGATAAAAATATTGAAAGCCTACATGTCATTGACAAAAAGCCTCGTATCGCTGGATAAGGCTAAGGAACTGCTTGCAAATTTCATAAAACCAACACCAAACGTAACCATGCAAGAGGTATTGCGGGTAGTCGCCCAAGAATTCAAGTTAACACCTTACGACCTGAAATCAAGAACGAGAAAAAAAGAAGTAGTTCTTGCGAGGCAGATTGCTATGTATGTAGCAAGAAATATTATTGGCTTGTCCCTGAGCGCAATTGGTAGTTACTTTGGGGGAAAGGATCACACTACTGTTCTCCACAGCATTCAAAAAATAGAGCAAATGAAAGACGATCCACAAATCGAAGTTTTACTCAGTGAAATAAACAGAAAACTTAAGCTGATTTAACATGTTTTCCACACCCTTTTCCACAACCATTTTTATTATTAGAGTAGGAGGTTTTATAATTTTGCACAGCTCTGTGGTGTGGCTACTAATGTTACTTATATTTAAAAAAGATTTTAAAAATAGGAGGTAGTTATGGAGATTGCTGTGGATAAAGAAAATCTGCGCAAGTTAATTCAACAAGTTTCTACGGCGATACCTTCAAGGGCTTCTCTCCCGATTTTGAGTAATATCCTTTTTGAAGTTAAGGATGGTAAACTCTTTCTTTATGCGTCTAATATGGATTTTTCCATAAAGGGATACCTACCTGTGGAAAGTGTGGAAAACGCATCTTTTACTGTTCCTGGAAGATCTATATTGAGAATTCTCTCTACCCTTGATGTTCCCGTTGTAAAAATAGCTTATGCAGACAGAGTGTCTTCAATTAAATGGGACAAAAGTGAGTACACTTTTCCGAGCCTGCCGCCGGAAGAGTTTCCAAGAATGAAGGAATTCGTTGAGCAGAAGAGTGTCACCGTAAGCACCGACACTCTTCTGACGGGATATTCCTTCGTTAGTTTTTGTGCGGCAAAGGACGATCCAAGGCCTTTTTTGAACGGTATTTTAGTTGAAGTTGACGAAGGTGAATTGAGGATGGTGGCGTCGGATGCACACAAACTTGGTCTTTATGTTAGAAAAGTAGAACCAAGTGAAGCGAAGTTCGAGGCAATTCTGAGTAAAGACGTGTTTGATTTTATTGAAAATACAGACGAAGAAGAGGTAGTCCTGTCACATGATAAAGGACTCTTTTCCTTTACTTTCAAGAGATCGAAGCTCGTGACGAGAGTTATAGAAGGACCATATGCGCCTTATAGGGACGTAATACCTAAGGAAGAGGGATTTACGTTTCGAACTTCCGTAAAAGAAATGGAAGGTAGTCTTAAGAGGATCCAGGAAATCGTAGCTTCTGGGAGCCCCGTTGTTGAATGGAACTTAACCTCTAATGGCTCCTATCTAAGCGGTATCTCAGAGAGTGGGAAGGCTAAGGAATTCCTCTCGGGAGATTACAAAGGAGAGGATCTCAGGATAGGATTCAATGTGAAATTTCTACATGAAGTCGTTCGACATATTCCTGGGGACGAAGTGGTATTTAATTTCTATGGACCGAAGATGGCTTGCAAGATCAGCCCTGCTGATCAATCAGAATTTAGACTCTTATACCTTCTTATGCCTGTAAGTCTTGAATGAGCGGTATATAATGGCGTAAACTACACCAAAGATAAAGCCTCCTATGTGGGCCCAGAAGGCGGTTCCACCGATCTTTCCGGCGAAGGGAAGTGTTGCCACACCCTGCATTAACTGAAGTAAAAACCATATGAAGAGATAGTAAAATGCGCTGATCGGAACTATTCTAAAAAAGAGGCCAAAAGTAAAGGGATCAGGTACCAAAGAGATAATCTTCGCCTGTGGGAAAAACACTAAATATGCCCCAAGAACTCCTGAAATCGCACCAGAGGCACCAATCATCGGAATTCTTGAAAGAGGCGAGATAATGTACTGAGCAAAGATTGCAGAGATTCCTGACAGGGTGTATAGGAGGAGATATCCCACTTTCCCGAGAGTATCCTCAATGTTATCTCCAAATACGTAAAGGTAGAGCATATTTCCGATAATGTGGGCCCACCCACCATGGAGAAACATAGATGTGAAAATCGGCGTAATATAGGGGGTATCAGTCCTGCCAGTTAAGTATAAGGTAAAGTTATAGGGAACAAAACCGAATTCGTAAAAAAATTTAACAATTCCCCTTCCCAGGGAAAGTTCATAAAAGAAAACGATAACGTTAACGAAAATCAAAATAAAATTCAGTATCGGAAATCTCCTGGATGGGTTAAGGTCTTTAAGGGGTATCATTTTATCTCCTTTTCATAAGTTCAAGAATAAATCTAGAAGGTTCCTTTTTCTCATTTCTATAGTATAAAGGATAAGTCAGAAAAAGGTTCTTCTGCGCCCTTGTCAATGCTACGTACAAAAGCCTTCTTTCCTCTTCCAAATGTTCTCTTTTCAGGATTTTCTTTCCGAGTGGGAAAAGTCCTTCAACGAGGCCAACCAGGAAGACTGTGTTGAATTCGAGGCCTTTTGCCTTGTGGGCAGTGAGCAAAAGCACTCCGAAATGTCTTGTAGTGGATATTCCCACCTCTCGCATCAAAGAAACATAGTTGAAGACATCTTTTGGATTTTTTATTCCCGTCTCGTGAAGCGAAGTCAAGAATTCCTGCAAAATTTCTATGGATTTTGAAGAAAACCATCCCTGACTTTGCCCAAAGTTTACTATTTCCTCAGTAATTTCATAAGGTTCTTTTGGTGATGTTTCCTCATCTATTTCTTTTTTTAACTTCAAAAGGAAGGCATTTAGTGTTTTTAGCTCACTTGAAATTTCTTCTCTTTTTCCTGAGACATCCACACGCCCACTGCCTTCATATTTTCTTATTGCCTTTGCTGCAATATTTGCAGGTATTTTTAAAAAATATTTCAAAAGATATTCGATGTTTTTGCCTTCAAAATTCCCTAAGCAGTGATTTATTATCCCGAGAGCGACCTTTATTTCGGGGAGATCGTAAAAACTTTCCCCTTCCAGGATGGTATAAGGTATCTCGTATTTTTTAAGAGCATCTTCTATACTTCTGGAATAGTCGTTTGTGCGGTAGATTATTGCCATATCTGTGTAATCGATACCCTCTTCTTTGAGGTCTTTGATCCTTTCAGCAACGTAATAAGCCTCCTTTATTTCATTTTCAAAATAAGAGATTGAAACGTTACCCTCTTCCTCAATAAGAAAGGTAGTTGGTTGTACCTGCCTGATTTCTCTGCTGTGGCTTAAAAGGTTTAATCCCGCCTCTACGATTTTTCTCGCGGTTCTGAAGTTTTTTGACAGGAAGTGTTTTGATGCTTCGGGGTATTTTGATTCGAGGTTTTTCAAGAATATTGGGGATGCACCGCGGAAGCCGTAGATAGATTGGGTTTCATCTCCTGCGACCCATAGTTTGTTTTTGGGACCTTTTAATAGTAAAATCAATTCATAGAGCGCTTTGTTAACGTCTTGGAATTCGTCGACGATTATAAATCTGAAGCGTTCCTGTACATCTCCTCTGATATCTGGGTGTGTTTGGAGGAGAAAAACGGTTTTAAAAATTAAATCTTCAAAGTCAAGGGAATTCATTCTTGTAAGTTCTTCCTGGTATTTTTTGTAAAAGTAGGCGACCTCTCGCATCCAATCTGATTCTGCCAAAGCCTCCAGTTTATCTGGCGTTAAAAGGTTTGCCTTTGCCAGTTTGATTTCCCTGAGATAGGCTTTTGCCTGAACGGCATTGCCAACAAAGGCTTTCAAAATATCTTGGGCTTCTTTGTCTGTAATCACGCGAAAGTCCTCGGAGAATCCCAATCTTTCGATTCCGTACCTCAATACCATTTGGCCAAATTGATGAAAGGTGACCGCAGTTGTTTCCCTTGCAACCTCTTCTTCCAGTAGTTTTTCGAGAATTGCTCGGAAAAGGTTTACAGCCTTTCCTGTAAAGGTTAGAAAGAGAAATTTTTGGGGCTCTTCCTGTTTTACTTTGATTTCATATACTACTTTATAACCTAAGGAAGTTGTTTTTCCACTACCTACAACCCCTCTTAAAATGATCACATCATTGGAATCCTTTACGAAGTCTATTTGTTCTTCCGTGAGATTTCCAAAGAATGTTCCTTTCTTTTTGCTTTCAATGGTAAAGAAATTTATCTCCGGACTTTTCATAATCCTATCGATCTCCGAAAGGATTTGCCCTGCCGAAGGTCTCTTTGCGGGAATTTTATTCAGCATTTTTTTAACCAGTCCGTTAACTTCGAAGGAGACGCCAGGTATCTTATCTATACGGGCGTTGAAGACTTTATTTCTCAACTCCTCTATATTTTCTGCATAAAATGGAGGCTTTTTTGTAAGGAGTTCGAATAGGATGCAACCAAGACTGTAAATATCAGAAAAACTTGTGATTTCTCCTTTCCACGCCTCTGGAGCCATATAAAAAGGGGTGCCTGCGATAGTGGGCTTGAGTTCGCCTTTGCCAAGGATCCTTGCCAAGCCGAAGTCGGCCAGTTTGATTTTTCCTTCTTCGCTTATAAGTATGTTTTCTGGTTTTATGTCTCCATGAACGAGACCCTTATTGTGGGCATAATCTAACGCTTTAAGGACTTCTTTTATCATATTTAACGCATCTTCGACCTTTAAGGGTGCTTGCCCTTCGATTACATCTCTGAGAGTCTGTCCACGCACCGGCTCCATTACGAGGACAATCTTGTCATCAATGATTTCTATGTTGAAAAATCTTACTATGTTCTCGTGGTTTAACTCAAATAGTGTCCTTGCTTCTTCAATTAATTCTTTGCTTTTTTCTGCTCTTGCTGTTTGAACTTTGATTGCTACGGGTTTTTTTAATAGCGTATCTTCGGCGTAGTAAACAGAGCCAAAGGAACCAGAACCGAGAAATTCAATAATCCGGTATTTTCCAAGTCTTTCAGGAATTATCATCCTTTGAAAATGTCCCTAAGGAACCCGAAGAATTTACCAACGCTTTCCTTGAAGCCTCGCCTTTCTACCTTTCTTGTGGCAAGGTTAACAAAACGTTTGAGCTGGCTATCTTCAATGAATTCATCAAAGAGACTCTGTAGGGTTTTGATTTTTTCACTCTCGTATGGGTCTATCTTCACAGTTATACCCGAAATTAGACTCGCGGTTTTAAATATGCTGTTTCTGGTGAATACGATGGGTAAAGGTAGTTCCTTGTAAAGGTTTATAATCCTTTCGTGGGGAGGTATGGAAGAGACGATGAGGGCTTTAATTTTTGTTTTCATTTGGTTGTAAATGGCGTAAATGGCCATCAAGATGTCTTCTCTGTCTCCCGTTGTAAGAATCAGGTTCTCCTCTTTGCTCTTTTCAATTTCCTCTAAGAAAATGTGGGGTTCGTTTATTGCCATTAAAAGGTTGCTCACCTTTCCCTTTAAAAGATCCTCTCTTTGGAGTATATCGCCTTCAATAGTATCGCATATAAGTCTTAGGGAGGGCATTGAGAGTTCCTGCACAAATGGAATCGTTCCTAAGTAATATACATCCTCTCCTCGGAAAAATTTCTTCAGCGTTCTATCTACCTCAGCGTATTTTTCTTTCCTCACTTTGTTAATAATAACCGCATCTATAGGCCAGCCAGCACTCTTAAAGACCGATTTAGCAAGGTTATAATTGTCAATAGTGTTACCTATTCCACCTTCCAGAACGAGAAGGGTATTTGCGTTAAGCATTCTGGCAACAGCTGCATTGGAGAGGTTAATACAGGAACCGACACCCGGGTGTCCGGTTCCTTCTACAATTACTACGTCAAACTCTTCTAAAATTTTTTCGAATGCTCTTAAGATTTTGTGAATCCAGATTCAATAACAAAGGGGCTTGCAAGGTGCAATCTCCCTTCATCCAGATAGTTGTATATTTTGTTGAGCAAAATTACGTCTCTTGATATTTTGAAGCCCGATGTTTCAGTATAGTGCTGAGCTACGGGCTTTATGAAGGCTACTTTTTTATTTCTCTCTTTGAAGTAGTTGAAAAGCCCTATGGAAACTGAAGTTTTACCCACATTCCTTCCCGATGAAGCAATGAAGAGAACGGTCTTTCTCATAAGTATCTTCCTAAAAATTTTAATAAATCGGTGAGATTTTCAAAAATGAAATCGGGTTTTATTTCCGATCTCTCCAAATCCTCTCTTTTCGTCTCTCCTGTGAGGACGAGCATGGAAGTTATTCCAAAGTCTTTCCCTGTTTTGATATCCGTTGTAAGCCTGTCTCCTATGATTGCGGTCTCTTCTGGAAATGCATTCATCAAATCCATAGCCTTGGTAAAGAAGTATCTACTGGGTTTTCCAGGTATGAAGTCGGGAATTTGTCCCGTTGCTTCTTTAAGAAGCGCTATAAAGGAACCCACATCGGGGATGAAACCATTTTCAATGGGACAGATGTTATCAGGGTGTGTGGCAATGTAAACCCCCTTTTTATTTTTAAGGATTTCTGTAGCCTTTTCAAGTTTTTTAAAATTCAGTGTGGTATCAAAGGCCAAGACCAGATTCCTGCTCTTTAAGTTAAATTTGATCCCGTAGGTTTCAAATTCCCTTATGGTGCTTTTCGTACCAATGATGTATGCCTCCTTTATGCCCATTTCCTTTAGATACATCGCAGTGGCTTTGCCAGATGTGAAGATGTTTTCGGAACCAACGGGTAACCCAAGTTGTCTGAGAAACCTGAGGTAAGCAAAACTGCTTTTAGAAGAATTATTGGTAAGGATGAGAAATTTTTTCCCGTGACTTTTCAATTCTTGGAGTAGTTCAATCGCTCCATCCAGGACCCTTTTGCCCAAGATCAGAGTTCCGTCAAGGTCTATTAAAAAATAGTTGAATTTTTTCACGACTTTATTATAGTTTTACTCCTTTGGAAAATAAAAAGGGGCCCCTCACGGGGCCCCCTTTAGATTTCAGATCACAGGTTTTAGAAGCTAAAATGTAAGTCCATAACCAGCTTGTTATTGTCAACTGGGGTACCTTCTTCCAGGTTCAGGTTGAAGTAAGTCAATAGCCTTATGTACTTGCTAAAGCCGACATTAAATCCTACCCAAAGTTCCTGCGTTTTGTCATCGGCGGTTGTGTCGTTGGGCTCAAGCATTCCGTACTTTACTGCTGGGCAAAGGTAGTGGCCTTTCATGGGGAGGTCGAACTTCTTGTAGGCTTGTACATAAAACCCATAAGACTTGAAGTTGTCACCCTCTTTTTCACGGGCAATGTAATTCCCTTCAATATTTAAGACTGGGTGTTTGAGGGCAAGATACCCTTCATAGAGTTTGTACCATCCACCGATGTATCCCTTATAGTAACTTCCTCCGACCGAAAGCATCTCAATTGGTTTGATGGAAATGTTTCCGACATAACCTTTATTTAATGTGGGATCGTTTTCAAGGAGGGCAGCCTTTAACTCAGTGTAAGGTATTTTTACGATTGCCATCACCCCACCATCTGCTCCTACTCCGAGACCTGTAAAGAGTTTTGTGGCACCGGTAAGATATGGGGTTATGTTGTTTGCCGGGAAGGGCTGGAATTCATGACTGAATGGTACCTTAAAGAGCCCCAGTCGTAGGATAACATGGGGGATGTGTTTTAAGTCAGCGTAAGCATAGCGTACCTTCCCCGTGACGAGATCTGGCTCAATTCTAAAGAAGAGTTTATCGGTTAGTTTTCCTGTGAATTTTACCCTTACGTAAGGAAGAGTCAAGAGACCGTAGTTCCCAGATGTGCCGTCCATTGTGTACTCATACACCATGTGGGCATATCCGGAGATATCAATTTTTCCGCATTTACAATCTGTTCCGCCCATCTGGGCGATAAGGAGTAACATAGATAATAGGTGCATAAAAACCTCCTTTTTAGTGCTATAATTTTATAAACTTTAGATTAGAGGCAGTCAAGTTTTGCAGGCTATTCGATTTGAACTCCTATTCTCCCCCAATTGCGAGTATAGGGTGGGCAACTTAGAGCATACCAATTCTCGCTGGCTCAGTATCCAATCTCTTTAATGAATCCGGATTTGTGTCTCCACTTTTCACTTACTTTAACCCAAAGTTCTAAATAGACCGGACGCCCGAGAAAAGCTTCAATCTCCTTTCGGCTTACCGTCCCCAGTTTCTTTATTTTTTCGCCATTTTTCCCAATTATAATTTTCTTCTGGCTATCCTTTTCTACGTGGATAATTGCCCTGATGTAGTCCTTACCGCCGTGCTTTTCATCCTGTTCCTGGAATTCCTCAATTTCCACCGCTGCTGAATATGGTATTTCTTCCCCATACAAAAGAAACAATTTTTCCCTTATAATCTCCTGTACTAAAAATCTTTCGTTTCTGTCGGTTATCGCGTCTTCAGGGTAAAAGGGTGGAGATTCAGGTAATAGATCTACAATCTTCTCGAGGGTTACGTCCAAGTTTACATTTTTCAAAACGCTTACAGGGATGATTTCCCTGAAGGTTTCTGTCTTTGCGTAGGCATCAATAACGGGAAGAACCAGTTTTTTATCAATAGTGTCAATCTTGTTGATAAGGAGTATCGCAGGTTTACCTGACTCCTTTATCTTGTTAACAATCTGCATATCCAATTCATCGGGCTTTTCAGGCTCGGCTATCATAACTATCACATCCGCATCCTCAATGGCTTCGAAGGCCCTTTTTAATAACCATTTATCCAGTTCGTGCCTTGGCTTTTCCATAATTCCCGGTGTATCCAAGAAAAGAATCTGGTAGTTCTCTCCGTTTAAGATTCCGAGAATTTTGTGTCTCGTTGTCTGCGGTTTTGGACTGATGGCTGAAAGTTTGAACCGGATCATCGTGTTGAGAAAGGTGGATTTCCCCACGTTGGGTTTACCCACCACGGCAACATAACCTGCCTTAAATTTCTCTCTGGAACTGGCATCCAACTTCTACATACCTCCTTTTCGCTTTTATGCTTGGTAAGTAATTCCCCTGAACGTCAAAAAGGTTTACAACCTTTAAATAAGGGTTAAAGTTTTTAAAGATTTTGAAAAGAACCTCTAAGTTAAGCATATTGAACACTTCCTGGTGGTTTCTTATGTTAAAGCATAAGGCCAGGTCATAGTACTTTTCCCTAAGATAGAGAACAGCGGTGAGGGTATCTTTAATCACCGAATAAGGGCTCTGAAAGTGGGTGTAAAAGAGGTTAAAATTGTCGCTGCCAAAACCAAAGTTGTAAATATTTTCCGTGAAATCTCCCGCTTCCAAGGGTAACAAGGTGGAAGGATTTTGAACGGATGCGTGGCTGAATTGGCGCCTCTCGTAGCTAAAATAAAAGGGATTAAGGGTGAGTGCCGTTTTAAACGCTGTAAATTTTGATAGCTTTCTGCTGAGGAGTAAACTGTCGAAGGGCACGTACTCTGAATGTGCCCATAGACCGTAATAATAATCACTCCTGTCCAACTTCAATTCTACCGATGCGTCTTTAAGGGCAAAATTCAAAAAAAGGGCATTGAGGGTATTCTCTTTAACCTGCATCCCTATGTATCCATGTGGCATGAGCCAGGTGATTCCAAAACACACCTTTTGCTTTCTGTCCACACGACTTATGAGCAGGTAGGGTACTATAGCGTCTTTTATTTTAAAACCCAAGGTTGCGTAAGAAGTTGCATAAAACTTAAACTTCGCCTCTCTCAACAAGGGAAAGTAATCAGTCCAGTTTTTTACTTTATAAGAGAAAAAGAAATATTCAGATATAAGAGATGCTTCCAGGGAGTCCTCGATGCTGATGAATTTTCCGTACTCCAGCTCCTTTACCCCTGCTATAAGGTTAAAGTAGCCTTTTTCCAGGCTAAAATCCATCACAGTTTTAACCAGCTTTCCATCGGGCCCTTTAGCAGGCAAGAGTGTTCTCTTAATGTTTCCCCATGGAAATTTAATCTCAAGGGTGGTGTTTGAGAGAAAGAGATGGTAAGTTTTAGGTTCTTTTAGTTGAGTAATTTCTTTTCTTTGAGTAAAAAGGGATTCTGGTGGCCTATAGATGAGCGATTCTGGAATTTCAAAGGGTATCTCTAATAAGAGAAAGGGTATTAGCAGAAGTTTCATTTTTCCAGTTCTTTTTTAGTTAAAACAAATGAGAACATCCCGAAGATCAGGTTTGGAGTCCAGAGGGCTATATAGGGATTGAAGAGGCTCCTACGGGCAGTCTGCTGACCTGCCAAAAGAAGAATGTAGTAGATGATAAAGAAAAAGAAAGAGACACCAAGGGCTGAACCATACCCGGAGAATTTAAACCTCAGAGCAATGGGGAAAGCAAGGAATACAAAGACGATGGAGGCAAAGGATAGGGCAAATCTTGTATTTATTTCAGCCAAAATGGTATTTATACGTCTTCTAACAAAATTTCGAGAGATTTTGTCGTTTTTCGGGTAGTTTACTAACTCCTTCCTGGCGTCGCGGATTTCTTTAAGGAGGGTGAAGTAATTCTTTTCCCTGTCGGATCTGTAAACCACGTCTCTGTAAAAGCTTCCCTCCTCAACTTTCAACACCAGTACATCTTTCTTAAAGCTTGCCCTTCTTAGTTGCTCCTTCTTTTCCCCCTTAACCTCAAGAAACTCTCCATTCAAGAGTTCTAAAATCAGGCTTCCCCCCGTGGTTGAGCGAATCTTTCCTTCCTTGGCAGAAATAAAACGAACCCCATCCCTCTTAATTTCTTGTATTTTTACGTCTTTCAATATACTTGTTTTTTCATCCTTTGAGGCCGCGTAAATCAAATAATTTTCAATTTTGTTGAAGTACCCAGGTTCTATCTCTATTGCAGGTTTTTTAATCCTTATCTCGTATAGTGTCTTCTTCATGCGGTAATTAGTTTCAGGCAAGATAAACAAATTGAAGATGAGATTTAAAAAAGCAATGATTACCATAATGAGCCCCAATTTATTTAGCACCACTTTGAGATCTATCCCCGAACTCCTAAGACATAATATCTCATTGTTCCCTGCACTTCTACCGAAAGTTAGAAGGCCTGCAACGAGGAAAGACATGGGTATTGTCATATTCATAATGAAGGGCAGGGTATAGGCAATTAGTTTCACTACCGTTGGGAAGGGAACACCTTTTCTAATGAGAAGGTCCATAAGCTGGAAGACGGTGTTTACCAAAAGTATTAGGGTAAGAGCAAAGACCGAACCAGCGAAGGAAAGGAGCAAGTTTTTTATGAGGTAAGAGTCAATCTTTTTCACTTTTTCAGACCAATGAAAAGGTTTAAAAGGAGTGTGAGAAGGATAGACAAAAGTATGCTGGTTCCGATGGGGATGAAAACGGTGAGGTTAGGTTTCCTTATGATGATGTCACCGGGAATCCGAAACTTTAGATTTTCAACTAAAGCCAGAACAAGGCCAAGTATGATGAAAAGAATACCTACTTGAATTAGAAATTTTCCCATAAACTTCATCTCTGCCAGTAATATTATTTTAAAGCATTAAGTGGCAACTATTTCGAGGAAATCACTGATACCTATAACCTGAAAGTGGATATGGGGATAAACTTTATAACTTATTTTGTCAGTTTTTCCTCCTTACGGTGTTAAATTTTAAAATTTTATTCAAAGCCCTTAGGATCATCGTCACTGCTTATTTAAATGGGATAGACCTCGTTACGCCGATTTTTTCCGATATGCAGAGTTGTATATCCTCTTTAGTTCCATTAGAGAAACGGGAGAAAGCTTAGCAGGATTTTTCCAAAAGGTTTTCCTACCTGGTCTACTGAGTTCAAATGAATAAGAGAACGAGCATTTTGCATAAATTCCAATTTTTGTAACATATTGAGCCTGTCAACAGCAATAAATTTTAACCTCCAACTATCTCCTTTAACTCTTTGAATTCCTTAAAACTTCTCACTTCTTGGGGGGTAATACCTCCGCCCTCAGGATATTTCCGTTTCGGCTACATCTTGGTTATAAAATTTTAAATTGTCAAAAGAACATCATCGTAGAGTTTCACATTGCCACCCTTTATCACTCTGCAAAATCTACCCCACCTTGAAACTGCGTAGGGCTTACCCTCATCTACAAATTCTTCCTTACCAATTTGGAGAATTTCCAGCTCTGCTTCGCCAATGCGAAGGTGCTTTCCGGGGAGTAGAATATATTCAGGAATGCCGATAATGGTGATATTCTCAGTTAGTTCGTCAATAGGAAAGGTGAATTTTTCCTTTGGGACTTTGGATAGGGCTTCCATAGGAAAAATCGATACCTCCCTTTGTGTTCCTGCGTGAACGTCACCCTCAACCCCAAAATTTTCTACGAGTCTTATGCTTTCAACTTTATCCTTTAATCCCTTTTTGTCCGATTTACCAAGGTAAACCACCTTACCTTTGAATTCAAAATCCAGTTTTACATGACCCGATTTACCACCTTCTTTTTCTAAAAGTCTTAAATCGGTTATCTTCATCCTACGGTCATACCTTTTAAGCATATCGTAAAAGTTAAGGGCTGCCATTCCGCAGGCCATCAGAGCCTCCATCTCGGCCCCTGTTCTGTCAACGCACTCTACTTGGGAGTAAATCTCAATAATACCTTCTTCGTAGAGTTTGGTCTCTAACTTCGCAGACGTAACTCTTATCGGATGACAAAAAGGAAGGATTTGTGCAGTAAATTTTGTTCCTGAAAGTCCAACAAGTTTTGAAGCCTCAACGGGGTCACCCTTTTCAATTCTACCTTCTTTTATGAGCCTGATCGTTTCTTTTTCTACCATTAACCTGGCCATTGCCCTGGCCTTTCTGTGAGTTTCCTGCTTTTCAGAAACATTGACCATCTTCATAGTTTCCCCCTTTTCTCGTATTGTAAAATTTTAAGGGCGAAGAAAAGAAAACTCTCACCCTTACTTCACTTTAATCATTCCAAATAAACGTTGGGTTTGGCTTAAAATTTTATTGTGAAAAAAGGGTTTGATGTTTTTATCGGAATATTTTCCCTCATAGGAATAGTTGTTTTTGCTATTCCTGGGCTTTTTCTACTTTTTTCGGCCAGCCCCGTTTCCGTTTTTAATGCTCTTAAAGATCCAGAGTTTTTAAATTCCGTAAAGGTTTCTTTTCTTTCTGCTACCCTTTCAATACTCTTGATCCTTGTTGTGGGCACTCCCCTTGCCTATCTTCTTTCGAGGAGAAGTTTTCCCCTAAAGGGAATCCTTGAAAATCTTTTAGAACTCCCCGTGGCGATCCCACATTCTGTTGCAGGTATTGCAATTCTAAACTTCTTTGGAAGAGCAACTTTTATGGGGAAATTTTTAAGTTTTTTGGGGCTTGAGGTTTACGGGACCGTTACCGGAATAGTTGTGGCGATGGCCTTTGTAAGCGCCCCTTATTTTTTAGGGAGTTTGAAAGAGGGATTGAAGCAGTTGCCGGAAGAGTATGAAAAGATTTCCTATTCTCTTGGGCGGGGAAGATTTTACACCTTTTTTAGAGTACTTTTGCCCATGACGAGGGGCCACCTTTTTAAGGGGATCATCCTCTCCTGGGGAAGGGCGGTGTCGGAATTTGGGGCGGTTATGGTGGTCGCTTATTTTCCTATGACCTCTACCGTTTTCGTTTACGAGAGACTGGAAAGCCTCGGGCTTAAGGCAACTTTGCCCTATGCGGTTTTGCTCTTTTTGATGACAGGCGCCTTATTTTTGCTTTTGAGGGTGTTTTGGGGAAGATATGCTGAAAGTAAAGGATTTGAAGGTTAAAAAGGGGGACTTTTTCCTCGATATCCCCGAATTTGAAATGGAAACCCATGAAATGGTTAGCATTCTCGGACCTTCGGGGAGCGGGAAGACAACTTTTCTTGAGGCGTTAATGGGATTTACGAAACTTCAGACTGGAAAAATCTACCTCTATGGAAACGATATTACCAAGCTGCCACCTTGGGAAAGAGATATCGCCATCGTTTATCAATCCCCTTACCTTTTTCCACACCTCACTGTTAAGGAAAATCTTCTCTTTGGCTTAAAAGCCTGTGAAATGTTCGTAAACAATCTGGCGGAGCGTCTTAAGATTTCCGACCTCCTTGACCGCTATCCCCACCAGCTTTCTGCGGGGCAGAGGCAGAGAATTTCCATAATAAGGGCTATAGCCACAAGACCTCTTCTCCTTTTAATGGATGAACCTTTTAACTTCCTTGATCCGACAAACAAAGAAGATCTTCGAATTTTAATTAAAGAAATCAGGGAAATTTTCCTTTTACCCATCATTCTTGTCACCCATGACCTGGAGGAAGCAATCTATTATTCTGACCGTATCGGTATCCTTGAGAATGGAAGGCTGATAGGCTATTCAAAGCCTTACGAACTCATTAAATCTCCACCCAACGATTTCGTGGCGAGTTTTTTGGGGAAGGCAAATTTCATACCTGTGAAAAGAAAGGGCGAGAGGTACTTTGCTAATGGTAATGAGATTTTTCTTCCAAGGGAGGTGGAGAGGGAGAGCTTTGTGGTGATGTTGAGGCCCCAAGACATAATTTTAAGCGAAACCGAACCAGCCCATTCCAGTGCGAGAAACCACTTTAAGGCGAGGGTGGTGGAGGTTGTTGCAGGAAGTAAGGTAAATGAAGTAAAACTGGAGGTAGGAAACATTCAGATTTCTGCATATGTTACCGATGCTTCAAAAGAGGAACTTCAGCTCGCACCAGGAAAGGAAGTTTACGCGATTTTTAAAGCAACAGCCCTTCACATTTTTGACTAATTGGAATATAATAATTTCATGATGAGAGAGGCACGGTTTTACACCAAATTGGAAAATAACAAAGTTCAATGCCACCTTTGTAGGCACAATTGCATAATAAGTGAAGGGAGATTTGGTATTTGCGGGGTTAGAAAGAACGAGAAAGGCACTCTTTATACTCTCGTTTACAACTATCCCGTTGCCATCAACGTTGACCCTATTGAAAAAAAACCCCTTTATCACTTCTTGCCAGGCTCAAGGGCTCTCTCCATAGCCACAGTGGGTTGCAATTTCAGTTGTAAATTCTGCCAGAATTATGATATTGCTCAGGCACCTAAATATGGTGAAATCTTTGGTGAACATGTTCCACGAGAAACGGTGGTTGCGCTCGCTGAAAAATACAGATGCGAATCGATTTCTTATACCTATACAGAACCCACAATCTTTTACGAATATGCTTATGATATCGCGGTTCTTGCGAAGAGTAAGGGGATTAAGAATACCTTTGTTACTAACGGTTATATTGAGGAGGATCCTCTAAAAGAGATAGCACCCTTTTTGGATAGTGCGAATATCGATCTGAAGAGTTTTCGTAAAGAATTTTATGCGAAGATTGTGGGAGCCCGGCTTGATCAGGTTCTTGAAAGCATTAAACTTTACTTCAAAATGGGCATATGGATTGAGCTTACAACCCTTATCATCCCAGGTTATAACGATAGCGAAGAGGAACTCAGAGATATTGCGAGGTTTATTAAAAAGGAACTTGCACAATATGTCCCTTGGCACGTTTCTCGCTTTTACCCTCATTACAAAATGTCAAACGTTCCCCCTACGCCAGTGAAAAAGGTACTAAGAGCAAGGGAGATAGGCCTTAAAGAGGGCCTTCTTTACGTTTACGCCGGAAATATTCCCGGTGATGAAGGAAACGACACTTACTGTCCCAATTGTAAAAGGGTTGTGATACGGAGGAAAGGGTTCTGGGTTGTGGAGAATCACGCTCGGGGCGGGATCTGTGAATACTGTGGTTCAAGAGTTCATGGTATTTTTTAAATCTTTCATAGAAACTTTAAAATTCACACATGGAGTTCCTTAAGCTCGCAAGAAGAGAGGAAATTTACAGGAAATACTTTCCGATTTTTAAATCCCTTGGAACAAAACAGGTTTCCATCTTTGACTCTGCTGGATACTTTTTGGCTGAGGATATCATTGCACCTGAAAACGTTCCCTATTTCCCCAGAAGCACCGTCGATGGATACGCCGTAAGGGCTGAGGATACCATTGGCGCCTCCGCAGAAAATCCGGTTTTACTGAAAATCAAAGGTGAAATACCGATGGCAGAAAAACCTGAAATTCTAATCGAGCCAGGCACAGCAGTGAAGATATGGACGGGTGGATGGCTGCCGGAGGGCGCTAATGCGGTAGTGATGCTGGAAAATGCCTCGCTAACGGGAGAATTTGTAGAAGTTTACAGACCAGTGGGAGCCGGCGAGAATGTCATTAAGGTGGGTGATGATGTGAAAAAGGGTGAGGTTATTATCCTGAAAGGGAAGAGGCTAAGACCTCAGGAAGTAGGCATTTTACAAACCTTTGGACTTCTTGAAGTTAAAGTCCGTCGTAAACCCAGGGTACTTCTTATCCCCACAGGTAATGAACTGGTAGAACCGTGGCAGGAACCAAAGGATGGAAAGATAAGGGAGACCAATTCAAGCACGGTAATTGCATTAATAAAGGAGTATTGTGAATTAGTGAAAAGACACCCCATAATTAGAGATAGCAAAGGCGAACTCTATGAAGTTTTAAGAAGAAGCATGGCGGATTATGACTTAATTCTGATTTCTGGTGGGAGTTCTAAAGGAAGCGGTGATTTTGCGGTAAGTGCGATTGAAGAGTTTGAAGGTTCTGAAATCCTCTACCACGGAGTTTACATAAGCCCAGGTAAGCCTACTATTTTTGCAAGAGTTATGGAAAAACCCATAATCGGACTTCCTGGACACCCGGTATCTTCCTTTGTTTCAACCTATTTATTTGTCATTCCTTTCCTTAAGTATTTGCAAGGAGATAAGGATTTTTCCCCGAAGCCTGCGGGGTACCTGACCGCAGGGCGGGATATACCCTCAAAGGCCGGGAGGGAGGAGTGGATAAGGGTTAGAAGGGATGGTGATTACCTTTATCCCCTATTTTCTGAATCGGGCATCCTTTCAAGTCTTGTAAAATCCGATGGACTTGTGAGGATACCAGAGGAAATGGAAGGCATTCACAAAGATTCAAAAGTGGAGTTTTATCCGCTATGAGAAAGTATTTTTTAAAACGCACAGAGCCTGAAGAAGCCAAAAAGGTAATATTTGAAACTTTAAAAAAACTTTTAACACCGGGCAGGATTGGTACCGAACACATCCCTGTGGTAAATGGTTCTGGTCGGATTCTGGCGAAAAGTCTGAGAGCAAAGTTTCCCGTACCGAGGGAATACCTTTCCGCCATGGATGGAATTGCAACGAGGGCGGATCTGACTAAAGGTGCATCGCCTTCAAATCCGATTGTAATTAAAGAAGGTGATTATGTCCCTATAAACACTGGAAATTTGATCCCTGAAGGTTTTGATTGCGTCATTCGAAGAGAAGATTACTGGGAGGAAGGTTCTTCGGTAATCGTAAGAACTCCCCACCAGAGGTATCAGAATGTAAGAATCCCGGGGGAGGACGTCCTTCCCTTCGACCTTATTGCAGAAAACTGGCGTATTATTGATGGTAAGATCATTGCCCTTGCCCTCCAGGCAGGTGTTGAAGAGGTTGAAGTTTTAAGACCACTGGTGGCTCTCTTTATTCCCACAGGTAATGAGTTGTTGAAACCGGGAAGTGAATATCAAAGAGGCAAGGTTTACGAAACCAACTCCTTCATTTTTGCAGATATCTTGAAAAAATTGGGGATAATTGTGAAGGTCCACGACGTTGTTCCCGACAAGCCTACGGAGCTGGAAAGGGTTTTTGAAGAGGCTTCTAAGTATTACCATATGGTCTTTGTCTGCGGTGGCACTTCCGCGGGTGAATATGACTTTACCGCCCAGATTTTGAAAGAAAAAGGGGAACTTTTAATTCATGGTCTCAATTTGAGGCCCGGCAAACCTTTTGTTTTCGGTGTCCTTGACCACACTCCATTCTTTGGCGTTCCGGGGTATCCCGGCGCGGCTCTTTTTTCCTATGAGTACGTTGTATTACCCGTTTTGAAGGATTTTCTTGGATATATTGAGGGTTCGGCTACTCTGCAGGCTAAGGCTGGTAGAAAAATTTCAGCCAGTGAAGGTGAAGACCATCTATTTAGTGTCGTCGTTTCAAAGGTGGAATCTGATTATTGCTTTTATCCGATCAAGCAAGGCTCCGGACCCCTTTCGCCCTTTATAAGGCGAAGCGGATACGTGGTTGTAGAAAAGGGCCTTGAGGGATTAGAAGAGAACACCTTCAAGAAAGTTTACCTTACTGTTAGAAAAGACCTGGTTGACAAAAGTATCCTTTTTGTTGGGAGTCACGACCTCTCCGTGGACATCTTGAAAGAAATCCTCTGGAGAGAGTGGAGAGTTCCTCTCAATATTGTAAACGCTGGAAGTTTGGGAGGTATGAACGCTATTAGAAAGGGTGCCGCTCATATCGCTGGTGTTCATCTCTTAGATGAAAAGGATGGAACTTATAATATAAGTTTTGCGAAGGCTCTTGAACTTAAAAACTTCACTTTATTGCCATTCTTAAAGCGGGAGCAGGGATTTCTCGTAAGGGAGGAATTTGAAGGTAAAATAAAGAGTTTCAAAGATATCAGAGAGATGGAGTTGACCTTTGTCACCCGCCAGCGGGGCTCGGGGACGAGAATTCTGACCGATTACCTTTTGAAATTAGAGGGAATAGACCCATCGGAAATAAAGGGTTATGGAAACGACGTTCTGAACCATTTGGAGGTTGGGCACTACGTTAAAATGGGCATTGCGGATGTAGGCGTTGGAATAAAGCCTATTGCAAAACTTCTTGGCCTTTCCTTTATTCCCATTGCTGAAGAGGAGTATGATCTTTTAATTTTCAAGGATTTTTTAAGAGATGACCGCTTTCATTACCTCTCACTTGCCATAAGGAGCAAAGAGTTCATGGAGGAAATTACCATCCTTGGCGGATACAAACATGTCTTTTCGGAGGTTCCGAAGCTTGAAGGATAGATACGGTAGGGAAATTGAGTACGTGAGAATCTCCATTACAGATAGGTGCAACCTTAAGTGTTTCTACTGCTCAAATTTCAGGCAGTTTGTTCCCTTGAAGCACTCGGAAATCCTTACTTACGAGGAAATTCTCAGGCTAATTCAGATTTTGACTGAATTTGGCATAAAGAAGGTACGGATTACCGGTGGTGAGCCTCTTGTCAGGAAGGGCGTGGGTGAATTTCTGAAGGAGATTAAGAAGATAGGAGGGGTGGAAAGGCTTACACTCACGACGAACGGCACTTTACTTACAAGGTATATAGATGACATAAGTGAGGCAAAGGTTGACAGTGTAAACGTTAGTCTTGATAGTTTAAAGGAGAATACTTTTGCGAAAATTACGGGTCTTCCAAGATTACCGGTTGTCGTCGAAGGAATAAAGGCTTTAAAGGCCAGAGGTATCCAGGTAAAAATGAACACGGTTTACACCGCCCTGAATATCGATGAAGTTGAAGAGCTGGTTCATTTTGCTTTAAAGATGCAGATTCCCTTAAGATTTATTGAACTTATGCCCTTTGGGAGTGGCTGGGAAAACTATTACGTACCCGAGGCAGAACTCATTGAAAGGCTCGGCAAGTTGGGGCCGATGGAAGAAATGGGGAAAAGGCTGGGAGACGGCCCTGCCAGGTATATTAAATTAAATTTGGGTGGGGAAGATGTCGTAATTGGCCTTATCGCAGCAATGTCACACAAGTTCTGTGATTATTGTAACCGAATAAGAATTACTGCGGACGGCAAACTCTTGCCCTGTATGGCCTCCCGTTTAAACTACGATCTTAAGGAAATTCTTCGAAACGGTGATGAGGAAAAGCTTAGGGAAACAATAAGATGGGCAATTTATTACAAGCCTTTAGGTCACAACCTCCGGAAGGAGGCACCCAACGAAATGAGAAGGATGGGGGGGTAAGATGGACATAAAAAATAGTGTGTTAAAACTAATAATTTTTGGCTTGCTACTTGCGAGCAGTTGCAGCCAAAAACCCCGCATGCGCTTCACTGAAAAATGGAGAGGAAACGCGGTAGAGAGCTGGAGGAGTTCTAAAATAAGCCTTACATACGAAGAATTTGATGAAGATGAACTGGGGAGGTACTTTGTTTTAATGATAAGGGGAAATCTCCCTCTTGGTGAAATCAACCTTAAAGCCATCAAAATAGAGGATAACGGGGAAAGAGAAACCGCAGCGATATTTCCTGATAAAATAGAAAATGACGATCCCAAAGCAGACTTCTTTGCCTTAAGGGTTCGTTCTCTTCTTACAAAAGAGGACATAAAAGCGAACTTAAAGGAGTTTTTCGGCTCTCTTTTAGACTCAGATTTTACCCTCAGAGACCTCAGAGCATTCTCCAAGGGCAAATTCTACATTTATCTGGAAAAGAACGGCGAAGAAATAGTAGGTAGCGAAGTCACAATAAAGTAAAAATTTGCACTAAAATGCAATATGGAATTTTGAAAATTTGAGCCTTTTATATGTTTCGCTTCTTTGTATCACAGAGCTTAATAGGATTTAACTTGCGTCTGAAACTGGGTCAATAGCTTCTTCAAAGCGTAAATTTACACGACAATCCCTGAGAATAACCAAACTGGGATTCCCACGATGTCTCCGTCTTTAAATGCTATATCTTTTGTTACGTTAACTCCTCTTCCGTAGACCCTTTTCATTCCTATGTAATCGGACTTGCTGACATTATTCAGGTATTTGACTTCAATGGGAATCAGTTTGCCCTCACGTTCACATACGAAATCGATTTCGTTTCCCCTTTCAGAGTACCAGAAGTATGGTCCCTTGAAGAGATTTAGTCCATAGAGTGTTATATCTTCATCTCGTAAAATATGTCTTAAGGTTATCATTTCTATAATTTGTGGGATTCCTATATTTTTCCCACCTATTTCAGCAACGACATCGGCAATGATTTTATCGATGGGGTAGACTTTTTTATGCTTCTTTGGCCTTATGGTTTTCGACGAATAATCGACAAAAAATAGATTAAATATGATGAAGCTATAAGCTAAGTATTCCATGTATTTTTCGATGGTTTCCAGGCTCTCAATCCTGCCAGAGAAGACCTTCACCAGGGAGTTCCATGAGAACCTCTGCCCTACTATATCCGGTAGTTTTCTTAAAATTTCTAACACTTTGATTCTGGAACCTATATATTTTTCAGCATCACTTAGCACGAAATCTTTATATATACTCACACTTGTCTTAAGGGAATTCTCTCTTGTAAACTCATCTATTGCCAATGGGAATCCTCCAGAATTCAAGTACCTGTAGAAATATTCTTTGATTTTTCCATTTTTGAATTCGAGCGCCTTAAGGTCACTCTCTGTTAGAGAGAAAATATTCATCAGAGGTATTTGGTCGGTTTCTTCGCCTACATTCTTGAGATATTCTCTGAAGGTTATGGGCATGTAAACCAGATCTTTTCCAAATCCATTTCTTCCGGGCAGTTTTTCACTTGATTGTTTAAGGTCATATGCAGAAGAGCCGCTGAGAACGACTATGGTGTCATCCAGGACACCTGCATCTGCCATAAATTTTATCGTTAGTGGCCACTCCCTAATGAGTGTTATTTCATCAATAAAAACGTACTTTTTGCTGTGCAAATTTTTGCCAAAGGTTTCAAAGTAGAGTTTAAGAACCTCATTGAGTTCAAACCTATCCCTGACCCCATCGCAGGTTAAGTAAAATATGCTGGTAGGATTGACGCCATTTTCGAGGAGTTCTTTGATGTATAGTTTTAAAAAAGTTGTCTTCCCTACCTGTCTTGGCCCGCGTATCGTATAAATTCCAGGCTTGTCAGGGTTGATTTCCCTGAAAATTTTTTCGGGAAAATAGCGGAAAGAGCTGTTCTGGTATTTTAAAATGTTACTGTCAGAATTTATTGCTGATCTCTCCTTCCACCAGGGATTTAACAGGTAGAGTTCGTCAATTTGCATTGATTTCCCCCTTTTTATTTTTCCACCAGGAAATATTACAACATATGTTGTCGGAATTTGCAGAATCTATTCGGTAAAAGCGTGCGATTTTGTCGAATGCATTCGATAAAAACCGACAATGTTGCCTACTACACTTTAATGACAAGGGGCAACGGTTTTGCAAAATTTAGGAGTCTCTCTGCTGCTTAAGATCTGCGTGATTTTTTCAATAATGCTATTTTTTTATCTTATTTTCAATTTGAGGGTTTCGTCAATTTCCAACTTTTCTCCAGTGATGGTAGTTATCACAGCGTAGAGTTTTAGCGTGTACGTACCCTTTCTTTCTCTAATTGCCTCTTTTACCGATGGTGACTGCAGTTCTTCTGGTACGGGAATAAACTTCTGAAGGTTTCTTATGCTTTGTGCCCTTACCCTGACAGGCTGGTTTATGTAGTCTCCTTCAGACACTTTTTCGTCGTTTATGTAAAATTCGTAAGTCATCTTATCAATTTGAACGTCGTGATGCCCTTTGTTTATTACCGAAAGCTGGTAAAGAAAATCAATTTTCTTCAGTTCAATATTAGCAAGTTCGCAGGAAATGGGCTTGAAGGAAATTGTTGGTTGTGTCCCTCGAGAAGTTTTCACTGCACAGGCAGAGCTAAAAATCAGCAGACTAAACAGTAACGCCTTCAAGGCGTAGTAAGTATTTCTTCCATTCAATACCACCGCCAAAACCTCCTATTTTGTTTCCACTTTTCAAAACCCTGTGGCAGGGCACAATTATGGGAAAGGGATTTTTAGCCATGGCATTACCTATGGCCCTTGCCCCACCACTAAGGCCAACCTTTTCTGCCAGCTTCCCGTAAGTAATAGTTTTGCCATGGGTAACATTTTCCCTGAGATAGGTGTAAATCTTCTTTTGAAATGGAGTTAGCCTTTCAAAATCCAGCTCAAATTCTGAAAAATCTATCTTTTCTCCGTTAAAATAATGCTCAAAGGCTTTTTTCAGATTCATAAGGAGGGGATTTTCTTCCCTTTTACCCTTCAGTTCTTTAAAGGAAGTTTCGTAAACCTGATTGCCCAGAACCGAGAAGTAAAAATTTCCGGGAGGGGCCGAAACAAAGTCCACGAAGGGGATTGACGCAAGGTCTTCAAGAAGTTCTCTGACATTTTTTTTGAGCAGAGGGTGTCTTTTGTCGGGGGCAATTTCGTTTAATGGTTTTAAAACAAATTCCCGATATTGCATGTCAGGGTGAGGAATTCTAAGATTCGGTGTGTCCAGCACAAGGTCATCGTAAAAGATAATGTCGATATCAATGGGCCTTTCCCTCCAACGTCCTCTCTCTTCGCGCCCCATCTTTTTTTCTATGTCCTTAACTTTTTCAAGGAGGGCTAAAGGTTTAAGGTCCGTTTCCAGAATGAGGGCAGAGTTTAGAAAGTCGGGCTGGTTGAAGTAACCGTAGGGTTTCGTTTCGAAAAATTGAGAAACTTTTAAGACCTTTCCCAGCTTAGATAACTCTTTTATTGCCCTTTCTAAATTTTCCTTTCGATCCCCTAAGTTGGAGCCAAGAGAAAGAAAAGCTAAGCTCATGGATAGATCTTTTCCAGCATCCTCGGGAATGGGATCGTTTCGCGGACATGCCTTAGCCCGCAGATCCAGGCCACCGTCCTTTCGAGCCCGAGCCCATAACCACCGTGGGGTACGCTTCCATACCTCCGCAAGTCCAAATACCACTCAAAAGCTTCCTGTGGTAGATTGTATTCTTTAATTCTCTGAATGAGTGTTTCAAGGTCATCCTCCCTCTGCGAGCCACCCACAATTTCCCCGTAGCCTTCCGGAGCGAGGATGTCCATTGCCAGAGCAAGATCCGGATTTTCGGGGTCTCGTTTCATATAGAAGGCCTTGATATTGGCTGGATAGCGGTGAACGATGACGGGTTTATCAAATTCTTCAGAAATGGCGGTCTCCTCGTCGCCACCAAAATCATCTCCCCATTTTATATCAAATCCTTTCTTCTGCAAAAGTTCAATAGCTTCGGTATAAGTGATTCTCGGGAAAGGCTTTTTAATCCTTTCAAGTTTGGAAATATCCCTCTCTAATATTTTTAACTCTTCTTGCCTTGTCTCCAGAACTTTTTCCACAATATAGGTAATCAAACCTTCGGCGTTTTCCATGACATCGGGCAATTCCGCATAGGCTATTTCCGGTTCCACCATCCAGAATTCCATTAAATGCCTTCTGGTTTTTGATTTTTCAGCCCTGAAAGTGGGTCCAAAGCAGTAAGTTTTACCGTGTGCCATACAGGCAGCTTCCTGATAGAGCTGGCCCGATTGTGATAGATAGGCTTTTTCACCGAAATAGTCGGTTTCAAAAAGGGTCGTGGTCCCTTCGCAGGCGGCGGGTGTGAGAATGGGGGAGTCAATCCTTATAAATCCGAGGTTATCAAAGTAGTCGTGTATCGCCTTTTCTATTGTATGTCTTATTCTCATTATTGCCCACTGTCTTCTCGTTCTGAGCCAGAGATGCCTTATGGGGAGCAGGACGCCGGGGTCCGGGATGTTGTCCTCTCTCACTTTCGAAATGGGGAAATTTACAGATTTGCTCACAATTTCAATGTAGTTGAGGTCTAATTCCACTCCGCCCGGTGCTCTCTCGTCAGCCCTCACCTTTCCCCGAACGATAGTAGATGTTTCAAGAGTAAGTTCGTCAAAAAGGTCAAAATATTTGTCATCAATCTGACCCTTGACCATTACGCATTGGAGGAATCCGCTACCATCTCTTACTATGACAAATCTGACCTTACCCGAGGAACGTTTGTTGTAAATCCATCCCCGGATCTCTACGTCTTCACCGATGTGGTGTTTTAAGTCGCTGATATAAATAAACTTTCCCATGATTTAATTTTACGATGGAATGGGCGTCTGTTCAATGGATGAGTGTTTTAAAAATCAGGTTATTTAAGGGCTTGAGCTGAAAATCCACAATAAAAGCACCATAATTCAAATATGGAAATTGAAGTCTTTGATCTATTTGCGGATGATTGTGACCAGTGGTATGAAAGGAATTATTATCTCTTTCAGTCAGAGGTGAAGGCCTTAAAGAAAGTTGTGCCTGATGGAATCGGTCTTGAGGTAGGTGTGGGAACGGGAAGATTTGCAAAGGAACTGGGTATAGAATTTGGTGTTGACCCTACGATATGAAATAACCTCATAAGATATAAGCTATTTGTGAAAATAACGAGAAAGTTGGGTTGATTAAATGTTTTAGGTTAAGATTTTCTGGAATGGTAGGATTCACAGTTGATTTGAGATTAACCATCGGTCAGGTTAGATCCTATTAGATCCTATGCGTTTTACTTGTCTAAAGTGGTCTGCAAATAACCAGTGATTTTAAAAATTGTAAATTCTCATTGAGGCCTATACTTCTATTTGAACTTTTGGAGGTTGTATCTCTTGATTTTTGAATATAGATAAGTCCGTTCGATTTTTAAAATTTTGGCGGTGGCTCTTATACCCCAATTGTTTTCGTTTAATATATAGGTTATATATTCTTTCTCAAACTGCTCTTTGGCTTCTTTCAATGGAATCTGTCCTGATAGCTCAAATTGAAATTTGTGCTTATGTTCGGTCCATACTTCCATTAGATCTTCCAGGTCAATAGTGGTTTTTTCCGGGAAGGTTAGGCATAGGTTACGCACAAAGTTCTTCAATTCTTGAATGTCTCCAGGCCAGGGATATTTTTTAATTTGCGTAATTACGTCTTTTTGAATAGTTTTTAGCGGTATGTTGTACAGATTTGTGTAGTACTTTACGTATTGATTGAAAATATAAGGAATATCATCTTTTCGCATACTTAGGGGTGGTATAACGATTTTAGAGTCTTCAAGTATGTTGGATAATGCATTGTTGAATTTTCCCTCCCTTGCAAGTATCTTTATATCTGATACGGTACCACAGACTATTTTGAGAGAGTTTGAAACGCCCTTGTTTTCTTCAAGCATATTTTTTGCAAATAAGTTTAGGATTTCTTCTTGAAGTTCGTCAGAGGACTCTTCTATCATATCGAGAAGAATCGTTCCTGTAGTAATATTTGAAACAACACCATAGGGTCCAAAAACAGCTGAGTTATGTTGTTTAGGGGGGATAAGTGCTAAATTAAGATATTTGAAAGTCCCGCTTTTCCTGCCTGAAATTTCGTGAAGAAATCGAGCAGGAGTTAGCCTGTCCCCTCCTTTCTGGGAGAAAATCAGGTTTATCTTAGGAGAATCACACTCTTTCTCAAGGTAGAGTTTCACACGCTGCATCGATTTTGATTCAAATACCTCATTTTCGCGTTCCCAGAGAAATAGCACTCGCTGGGTTTTGAGTTCATAGTCTTTTAGGCAATTTTTAATAGTAGACAGAAGCCTTTCGAAATCTAAGGGTTTTTCTATAAAATCGAAAATCCCTAAGCGTGCAGTTGCTATTGCGTCTTTTATAGTACCGTGTCCCGTAATTACAATTACGGGGAGGATACTATTTATTTCCCTTATTTTTGTAAGAAATTCTACTCCATCTATTATAGGCATACGCAGATCTAATAGGATCAGGTCAAAATTATTGTCCTTTACTAAATCAAGTGCTATTACGGCGTTATTAGCTGTTGAAACTTCATACCCCTCATCTTCTAAACTTTCTTTAAGTAAGGTTCGGATATGTTCTTCGTCGTCGACAATTAAAATATTATACTTGCGCATCAATTTCCTCCTCGTATTTTAATTTCAATATTACAGTTGTTCCCTTGTTTTTCTTGCTCTCAACATTTATGGAGCCCCCGAGACTTTCTATAATTTCCTTAGTAATTGTAAGTCCAAGACCAAACCCTGTGGTCTTGGTACTGTAGCCAGGCTCAAATATTTTGTTGAGCTCTGATTCGTCTATTCCAATGCCGTTGTCTTTTATTATGATGGTTACAAGACTTGTAGTCGTTCTTTCGACTTTAATTTCAACATAGCCATTATGAGGGTTAACTGCCTCTATAGAGTTGTTGATCAAGTTGGATATCGCCATTTTGAATAATTCTGCATCCAAGGGGAGAATGATCTTATCTGGGCAATAAGACCGAAAGGAGACATTAGGATAGTTGATTTTTGCAGATTCGAGAACCTCGGTGATCAATTTACATATATCATATTTACTTAAATCTAGCTGTTTATTTAAGTATAACTTGATTAGATTTCGAAGGTGGTTGTTAATTCTTTCTGCTTCCATTTTTATGATTTTTAGGTAGTTATCTAGGTTTTCTCTTGTCTTTACATTTTCTTGGCTTAATTTCTTTTTGATCCTTTCAACGGCAATTAATATTGAAGATAAGGGATTTTTGACCTCATGAAGGATATTTCTGGTGAGTTGCGCCCAAGAGATAATGTGTCGCTCCTCCATTATTTTAGTTACATCTTTCATAATGCACAGATAGGCCCCCGTCTTTAAATGTCTTCTAAGTGGTATGCACCTGAAAATAAAAAGATGCTTCTCTCCCACGTTTATTTCAATTAATTTCTCCAGGGTTCGATTTTCTTTGATCGAAAGAAGAATCAAATCAAGGATATCTTTTAATCGTGGATCTTCGAGGAGGTATTTTATATGCACTTGAAAATGTGTATTTGGACTTATAAATGGAATCAGGAATGCTTTCATTTTGCCATTAATGTACCGAACAAGTTTTTTTTTGTCGATCACAATTACAAGCTCGTCCGAGAACGAAAGAAAAGTTTTGTGTACAAAAATATCAAAATCAATTCGGGATATAACATAAGCAATTGATGGTAGTAGAATTAATGAACCAAGCACGATGACGGCGATTAGAAGTTTCTTTTTGATAAGCAGGATGTTAGGTATCACTGAAACTATCTGAACCCCATTGGGTCTATTCAATATGAGGCCATTTTTTCCCTTGCCATGAAAAGCGTAAACAGAGTTTGTATTTTTAAATCTCACAATTTCGTTTCCGAAAAGGTCGAACATTGTCAAATCTGGTGAATTTTTAAACCTTATAATTGAATATATACTTTTTTCTCCGAGAGCATTTGAAACTAAAGAAACGCTAGAAATTTCCTCGCTGAAATTGCGAAGAAAAAGATTTGAGTTATAAAACAGTGCAAAACAAGAATCGTCATAAACAATCGCTAATTTAAAGGGTTTACCCTCTACCAGCCCAATTGTATTAAGTTTTGACCCGGTGACTGTAAAAAGTATTTGCTGAGACACGCGGGAGCCAAGGCCGGTAATTGTTGCAATAATCTGTTTTTTTGCGCTCTTAGTGAAAATTATTGCAGAAGTGTCAACAATAATTGCATGTAGAACAGAATCTGCAGGCATCCTGAATATTTCTTGAGAGGAAGTCGAGTCTCTTGAATAAAACACTAGTTCTGTGTCAGTTTTTAAGCAAAAGTAAATTTTACCCTTAGATGAAGCTGCGTGTATAACTTTTCCTGGTAATAATTCGTGCTTCTCCATCTCTTTTGAGGTGAGTGTTGTTAGGATTGTATAATTTCCTTCTGTAGAAATGAATAAAAAAATTATTTTATTAGGGTTGTTTTCGTTTTGGACAAAACAGTATAACGTGCTATCCGTTTTAATAGCAAATTCTTGAAGGTTCAATGCTTGTAGCGTGAGATTATGGTTGAGGTAGTATAATTTTTTCCTATCTTTTGAAAACATGATTAAATACTTTAAATTCGAAGTCTGAAAAGTCTCGTCAGTCGACGTAGCGGATGCAAGAAATAGGCGTTCATGATCTGGATTTTCTGCAGGAATAACGGTAGTTATTGTTTTAAGCGTACTACTCAATATTGTTAACTTGTTTTGACTACTGTCAATTATTATCAATTCCGGATCAGCATTCCCTATAATGTTACACGTTAAGGAGTAATATGGCCCATTAAATTCCATTTCAACTTTGACGTCGAACAGGCTGTTCCGGCTTGGTACATTCGAACAAAGCACCAAAATCAGGAGGGTTAAAATATGCATACCTATGCGCTTATAAGAGTATTAATCCCAATATTAGGACAAGACAAAATGAGAACAATCCTGTCAGCAAAGTGCCAAGGGTATGGGTTTTATAGGCTGTCGGGAAATCCATGTTTGAAAACTGGGAAACCACCCAGAAGTAGCTATCATTTACATGTGACACGATCATGCTACCAGTAGCGATGGAACACACAGTTAATACTCTTCCAATGGGAGACGAAAGTCCAAGAGTACCTAAGATCGGCTGCATGATCGAGGCAGTTGTTATCATTGCAACTGTAGACGATCCCTGAGCAGTTTTTAAAATCAACGAAATCAGGAAGGGTAATAACAACGATAATTGAGATCCGAGGAGGAAATGTGTCACGATATCAAGCAATTTGCTGTAGCGCAGGACGTTTCCAAGGCTACCACCTGCACCTGTGATTAAAATAATCATCGCGGAATTCGAAAAACCTTCTGCAATCCACCCTTTCTGGCCTAATTGTTTGGGATTTTTTTCTAATGTGAAAGAAATAAGCATTCCAGTCATCATAGCTGTTACAGGATGTCCTAAGAAGTCTACTATATTTGACAGCTGGGGTATGGTTCCTATCCAAGGTGACATAGTTGAAAATGATCTAAGAAGAATTAAGAGTATAGGAACTATTATAGGCAATATCGCTAGTAGTGGGTTTGGTAGAGTGTAGTTTGAAGATTTAGTATTTTCGTGGTGTTTTCTGGTATCAATAGAAATGTCGTATCTTGATGCAAAATATTTTGCGAAGAGATATCCTACAATTGTTGTGGGAAGAGCCACTAAAAAACCTATAAGAATTACCGTTCCTACATCTGCTCCAAGTATTTCTGATGAAGCTAAAGGACCAGGAGTAGGTGGTATGAGGGTGTGACTGGAATATAACCCCAAACTTAATGCTGTAGCATATGTTGCTAAGCTTATTTTCGTTTCTTTTGCCAATGCCCTATTCAGAGGGGCCAAAATAATAAAACCTGAGTCACAAAAAACTCCAATGGAAATTATGAAGCCAGAAATTGCCATTGCGAGAGGGCTTCTTGATTTTCCAACAACTTTAATAATAGTTTGTGCTATAGAAACCGCCCCACCAGATTTTTCCAAAAATACACCAATTACTGAACCGAATGCAATCACAATCCCAATGGCTGCAAGAGTGGAGCTAAATCCTTCACAAATTCTATCAACGACTTCTCTTAACGGCATCCCGCTTATAATCCCGAATATGTATGCTGAAAAAATTAAAATCAGAAATGTATGCAATCGAAATTTTACTATTGATAGTATAATAAGGAGCATCGCAACGGCAATTGCAATCAACGATAAGGGTATATATAGCATCGCTATAATTATAATAAAAGCTTAAGGGGAGAACAAGCGTTCTCCCCTTAAGCTTTGAATACTAATAAGGATCTACCTCAGAAAGAGAGCTGTGTTCTTACAACGACTGATCCCTTTTTCTGTGCATCGGTGTAGCATACACTTGAGTCATCAGATATGTTTCTATAGGCAATCATAACTTTCAGTTTGTTGCCAACAATCAAATTCAATCCCCCGATAAGGTTTTTGACTGGGCTGAACCCACTAACTTTTGGTTCAAAGACACTATACTTCACCACAGGTTGAAGGGAAATTTTACTTGAAATCTGCTTTGAATAGCCGATCATCACATAATATCCATTAAACTTTTGGGGGTTAATATTATTGGGACCCATGGTGAATAAGGTATCTGCCATTCCAAAGTCATATTCTGCGCGTAAGTCAAAGTTGAAACCGGTGTAATTGATGTCTATACCTGAAAAAGCCCTTTTCTCTCCACTTGCATAAGCCCTTATTTGATATGTATGCCCTGAAAGGTAAAATCCGTCGAATAAATTCAGAGTGATTCTTCCACAGAAATCTTTGTAGTCATTATCATCTCCCTGTAAAACAGCCAAATTATAAGTAATCTTTGAGACATTTCCGGAAATTCCTAAACCATAATCCATGCCCTTTCCAAGCACACCAACTAATCCAGAGACTTCTGAGAAAAATGGGGTTAGCTGGTCAGGTGGGTATGTGTACCATTCCTGATTTGAAGGTGCTACTAATTTTCCTGCACTAACATTGAAATAGTTCGCTAATTTGATATCTACCCAGCCCATTAGGAATCCGGAATTTTGAAAGTCATACCATACATTGAAACCGAATTGTTCGTCAAAGTTATCACTGAATATTAACCATACAAAGGGCATGTAAAATTTACCTGTTTTTGGACCATCGATTGTATATTCGTAGTTTGATATTACGAAACCGCTTACTTTTGCGCTAATCCTTTTTGCGGGGATTATCAATAAAAATAATGTAAACATCAAAAACTTTTTCATGGTTCCTCCCATTTTGGAGTGCGCGGAGGCGACTCTCGCCTCCGCGCAGATTAACATTTTACTCCATGTTTGGTGATAAAGGTTTTCCATATTTCACGACTTCTTTTTGAAGTTCTCTAACTGTATCCAGTGCCTTTTTGAAGCATTCCTCTGTATATTTTGTTAGTAGTTCATCCGCTTCTTTCTTTTTCCCTTGTGCGTAAAGTTTTACCGCTTTTGCTTCAACAACCTTTAAGCCCGCTGCGAATTCGGCCTCTAGGTCATCAAAAGCCTTTCTAACTATAGGATGTCTTATGTGCCATGTGCTACCTATTTCATCTCCTTTAGTTAGATCAAGCAATTTTCTGACTTCCCACCAAAGTGAGTTCGGTGAGTATTTATCTGGTTTGGCTTCATTTGGTGGAGTAACTTTTGTTCCTGCCTCTCCAGCATTCGTGGCAAAATCCGGAAGTCTTGTGATATTTGCAAACACAGGTATATATACGCTGTTACAGGGTGCCACAGGTGCCCACCACATTACAGCAAGGTGATTGCTTCCAGGGGGTGGGAGTATGAATATTGCTGAACTTGCAGTATTTCCCCATGTGAAGTTTGCTGGTGAGGAATGCATACAAATTGTGAGGAAATCAGGAAGCGCTGGGTTAAATTGCGGCCCCTCGAGGAATGTAGTTTCATAATGGTCTCTCAAGATTCTCTTGAACCAATTTTCATCAATAGTGCCTTCTCTCTCTTTTAATAGTTGTCTGTATCTCATGGCTCTTATATGTGATACCTGAGCCGGGGTATAGAAATCAACATATGCAAGTGCAACATTGAATTCATCTGTTCTATCCTTAGGCCACCATCCCTTTTTGACTGCATAATCCACCAGGTCTGAGCTGGCCAGATCCCATTGTGTAGTAATGCTTGGCTCGTTTGAGATTGCATACGTTCCGTGAGTAATCCTTTTGGCTACCCAGCGTTTACCATAGGTTTCAACTACCCATGCTTCTTTCCAATCTGCTACAATATATGAATTATCGTAACCTCCGCTAGCGTGATCGGCTGTTGGTACACCTGAACCAAATTGTCCGTAGGTTTCCACTAGTTTTCCGATCCATTCTACTGCTTCCCTTGCGGTTTTAGACCTTTCAAGTGCGAGGCGAAGGATGTCCATTCCAAGTAGGCCAAGTTCTCCCTTGCCAGATTCTTTATAAGCCTTTGCGGCTTCCCTGAATGTTTTTGTGAAGATTGCCTCATTCCCTATCGCAACCCCATACTCGTTTATTCCCTCTTCGTACCCCCAGCACCAATATGGGCTTGACCCAATGGTAGCATACGTTTCTTCTACTTGTGGGATAGAAATGTATTCAAGGTTCAGCATTGTTCCCTTAGGCCACTTTTGTCTGGGGTGAAACTCAAGTGGCTGGCAGTCAAATATCGGTCTGTCGCTGTTTTTCCCTAGGATAGTATATCCGGATTTTGTCGCATCTGGGAGAGCCACACCGGTGTCACAGGCAGCCACAATTGCAATGCTTGCGATTGTGGCTAGTATCACCGCTCCTACGGTTTTTGCTGATTTAAGCATTTGAAACCTCCTTTTAAGGTAGATAAATTATAAGATAATGGGGATGTTATGTCAAGTTATTTATAAAAAAAATGTATAAATTTGTTAACAACTTGACACATCTGTTGGATATGTTTATAATTTTAGCGAGGAGGAGATAATGGTTGATGGTATCTGGTTGTTCATAATTTTCCTCGTGGCAATTTTGTTTATAATAATAATGACGGCAGTAGTGAGGATGAATGCATTTTATGTTTTGCTCATTACTGCCCTTGGAGTGGGTATTGCTGCTGGTTTACCGGCCGAAAAAATCCTAGAAGCCATCAAAGAAGGGTTTGGAAACACTATGGCATCTATCGGAATCGTGATAATATGCGGCACAACAATCGGCGTAATTCTTGAGAGAACGGGAGCTGCTTTTAGTATGGCTAATTTTATTTTAAAGATTGTAGGGACCCGGTTAATACCTTTAGTGATGAGCATAAGCGGTTACATTGTGGGAATACCTATATTTTGTGACTCAGGATTTGTGGTTTTGAGCACTCTGAATAAGGCTCTGGCAGAAAGAGCGAAAGTCAGCATGAGTGTGATGGCGGTGGCACTTGGTTCAGCTTTATATTCAGTTCATTGTTTAATACCCCCTCATCCTGGTGCAACAGCCGCGGCTGGAATAGTAGGTGAGGACCTTGGTCGTGTAATGCTCTTGGGCTTGCCTGTTACGCTGTTTCCTGCCGCTGTTGGATACATTTGGGCGGTAACAGTGGGAAGAAAATATTTTGTACCTGCTGAATCCGAAGTTAGGTATGAACAACTTCAAGAGCAATATAAGAAATTACCAAGCCCTCTGCATTCATTTATACCAATAATATTACCAGTGATCCTCATTGCGACAAAATCAATTATATTAATGCCAGGTATCTCGATCGGAAGTGGCTTTTTTAAAAATTTTGTGATATTTGCGGGCGAACCGCAGCTCGCTTTGTTAATTGGGGTCTTTTTTTCACTTACACTGGTCAAGTCGTGGAATAAAAATGTATTAGATAAATGGTTGTTTGATGGTGTTGAAAAAGCAGGTTCTATCTTGGCTATTACGGCTGCGGGTGGCGTATTTGGGAATATTTTGAAAGTTACCCATATCGGTGATTACATCGGCGGGGTGCTTACAAATCTGCACTTGGGAATTTTCCTTCCGTTTCTCATAGCTTCGGCTCTGAAAACAGCGCAGGGTTCTTCTACAGTTGCTATTATTACCACTGCAGCAATTGTTGCTCCTATGTTGCATAGTTTAGGTTTGGCGGCTGGGTGGGGTCCAGTGCTAGCTCTGTTGGCAATGGGTTCTGGCTCAATGGTTGCGTCCCATGCGAATGACAGTTATTTCTGGGTTGTTTCGAGATTCTCCAATCTCGATGTTCCAATTGCTCTGAAGGTATATACTACAGCGACGATAGTTATGGGGATCACATCAATGATTGTAATATTTATAATATCACTTATATTGCTATGAAGTCAATAGTAGATTTACGTAGGGATATTAAAGAGCTGTTTCGATACGGATTACTCGCCGTCGATCCGTATCACATAATTAAAAATACAGTGAGGATATCAGACGATTCTATTTTTATAAAAAATGGGACCAGCGATTCACAGTCATTTGATCTTCGGCAATTTAAAAGAATTTATGTTTTTGGCATGGGGAAAGCGACTGCCTTTATGGCAAAAGCACTTGAAGAATTACTGGGGGACAAGATAACAGATGGCCTGATAGTTGTAAAATACGGGTATACAGCAAAACTAAATAAAATAAGGATTGTTGAGGCCGGACATCCTGTTCCCGATGAAAATGGATTTAAAGCTGCTAAGGAAATACTAAATTTCCTTAAAAGTGCAACAGAAGATGATCTTGTTTTCTTTCTAATATCAGGAGGAGGGTCAGCTTTACTGCCTTATCCCGCAGATGGTATTACTCTGGATGAAAAGATTTTCACAACTAAGATTCTTTTAGCCTGTGGGGCTAATATTCGGGATATGAATGCAGTGCGAAAACATATTTCGGAAATTAAAGGCGGACAGTTATCCAGGCTCGCTTATCCTGCGACAGTAGTAAGCCTCATACTTTCAGACGTGATTGGTGACCGTCTTGATACAATTGCTTCAGGGCCTACAGTTCCGGATGAGACTACTTTCGCTGATGCTTTTAATGTACTGGAGAAATATAATATTAAGGATAAAGTTCCGAAATCGGTGGTTGCAAGGATCGAAATGGGCCTTCAAGGGAAAATTCCGGAGACTCCAAAACCAGGAGAGGATGTATTCCGTAAGACTTATAATTTTATTGTTGGGAATAATTACATTGCTCTGCAAGCGATAAAAGAAAAAGCAAAGGATCTAGGATATAATGCAATTATTCTCTCTTCGATGGTCGAGGGGGAAGCTAGAGAAGTTGCAAAAGTGTTGTGTGCGGTTGCAAAAGAGGCAATGAAATCAGGTAACCCGATATCTCCTCCTGCTTGCATAATATGCGGAGGCGAAACTACAGTTACGGTCAGTGGGAATGGTCTCGGTGGAAGGAATCAGGAGTTGTGTCTTTCAGCAGCTATTTTACTCGAAGGCGAAAACAACATTGTACTTATGAGCGCAGGTACCGATGGGACAGATGGCCCCACGGATGCTGCTGGTGCTATTGTAGACGGCACTACCGTGGTTCGAGCACGGAAGTTAGGATTAAATCCACAAGAATATTTAAAAAATAATGACTCGTATAATTTCTTCAAAAAAGTTGGAGACTTATATATTACTGGTCCAACCAACACGAATGTAATGGATGTTCAGATTGTTCTAGTAGCTCAGACAAAATAGAGAGGAGCTGTGAGAAACAATGGGCCCGCAAGTTCCTGCGGGCCCATTGTTTCGCCTTGCAGTTGTGTTATTCTATTGGAAGAGGAACTTTCTTTTGTTTCGTCCAGCTCTTCAAGTAATCAAGATAGAGATATTTTATTCCTAATGATTTGACCATTTTTTCAAGAATTTCGTTTAAGAGTTTGTATTCACTTTCGACTCGTGTGCAGTTCTCGTTTACAAAGGATTGTAAAAGGTTTACCGCGTCAGCATTCTTCCCTTTCCTAACTAGATCGAGTGCTGTAGCTTCAACTGTCTGAATCCGATTCAGCTCCCACTTTTCTGTCTGCTTGAATACCGATTGGGCTACTGGGGCGAGTGCCTCGTAGTTGAGGTCGCAGAGAAGTTTTACGCGGTTAGCCCACCACCATGGTGAGTTTGCGTTGTAATCGCTTGTACCTGTTGCGTAATTTGCAGGTACTTTCACGCCTTGGAAGTAGAATGGTTTAAAGACATTTACACAGGGGTTTGAAAAACTTGCCCAGTATACCTGCCTCAAGAGTGGCGGCATGTTGGATCTGAGATGAGCAACCATTGAAGCCGCGGTGTGATATCCAGATTTTGGATTATCATGCATGCATAATGTTGCCCAGAACGTTTCAGCTGCACCCCAACGTGGTTCCACAACAGTACCTTCATGGTGATCTCTGCAGATATTCATCATTGTTTCCACTGTAATCCTGCCATATTGTTCCATCATACGCCTTAAGCTGGCATTCCGTCTTATTTGCATGTCCCCAGGATTCGCGCCTTCCTTTGTCCAGTATGCTCCATAGTCGCGTGCAAAATTGAAGTCAGCTCTGCTTTTTGTCCAACCCATTTCGATCGCATGGTCTATTAACCTAGGGTGTGCCTCATCCCAGTCATTTTCAATTGTGTAGATATTGGAAATTGAATATACGCCGCTCGTAATCTTCTTGGCAACCCAATATTTACCAGCCGTTTCCAAAACCCATGCTTCGTTAGGGTCCGCAATTATAAATGAGTTGTGATAATTTGCATTTCCCCATTCTCCCTTATACTCGCAATCTCCACATTGACCATATTTTTCGAGGAGGTCAATTATGACATGCATTGCCTCATAAGCTGTTTTTCCTCTCTCCAAACCAAGGCGCAACAAATCCATTCCCAAAAGACCCTCACCCCATTGATAAGGCTCTTTTGACCACACAGCCTCATTCCCAATTGCGACTCCGAACTCATTCATTCCCATCTCGTAGCCGTACGTCCACCATATTTTTGACCCAATATGTTCATATGTCTCTTTAACTTGAGGGATTTCAATGTATGTGCATTTCACAGTGGATCCTGGTTTCCATGTCTGACGAGGGAAGTGGACAAGAGGTTGCGCTTCCATAGGAGGTCTGTCGCTGTTCTTTGCTAATATAATTGAGCCATCAGCGGTAGCATCTTTCATGGCTACCCAAGTATCACACGCAGATGCCTGCGCTGAGAGGATAGCTGCTAAAGTCACTACTACTCCTGTGCTTCTTAGTACTTTTAACATAGCACCCTCCTTGTAGATTTTTAAAGTGTATATCTTCTCCCGGGATTTGTCAATATTATATTTGTTAAAATAAATAGACATAGACGTCCAACCCTTAATGCACTTTTGCTTCCCCGCGTTGAGGAAAAACAAAAATAATTTAAAGAATTTCTTCTATGTGTCTCTTATGAGGGTTGAAATGTCTAGCGAAGGTATCGGTGCGCTCAAACTCGCAATTCAATATATGTCCTCTAATTTGTTGACTTGCAGAAAATCCGCTGTGGATTTATCGAACTAATGCCCTTTGATGAAAATGGAAAGAAGACTACGTCAGGGAAGAGGTATTCTACGACAGAATGAAAGCACTGGGAGAAATAAGACCTCTAAGTGGCACTTTCGGTGATGGACCTGCAAGATATTTTATCATAAAATTACCTCAAGGCGAGGTGAACGTAGGCCTTATCTCTGCTTTATCTCACAAATTCTGTAGTTCTTGCAACCGCGTAAGACTCACAGCCGACGGCAACCTTATTCCCTGCATAGCATCGTCTGTAAAATACGATCTAAGAAGTATCCCGAGAAGCAAGAATCCTGATAAGATTGAGAAGCTAAAGACAGTTTTAGAGAAAGCCATTTACAACAAACCCTTAGAGCACCAAATGGAAAAAATACGCCCGACGAACGAGTTGCGAAAATTAGGTGGATAAAAAGTTGAAAACAGGCAATACCGTTCTGATTTTTCCTTAAAACTTAAAATTAAAACTTATCCCATAGTTTTTAACAAAAACATCCACCATAGATGATATATTGATCCGCATCGAGGAAGGTGATAGATATTCTCTTCTTGAGAAGTTCCGATACAGTAAATAAGTTAGACCCAAATCAACGACAGGATAGATGCTTAGCATTTCGTCTGGAATATCTTCAGTAAAAAGTAACGTAAGTCCACCCACGAGGTATGATGCAAGAGCAGGGGAAAAGGCAATTATTAAAGCATTGCCAAAGGAAAGGTCTCTGTCTTCTGAGAGCTTCAATCCAACGCCATATCCAGCGGCATATCCTAGGAACGATGTTAAAGCCCTAACCTGTCCTTCCATTTGAACATTGTGAAGTATTAGAGGCAAAAACTCTGCCCCTAGAATTTGAAGCTTAGCTTCAAATAGTGCGTCTCCTTCCGTAACATTCTTAGAATTTCTGAAAAGCAAAAAGGTTCCATAACTCTTAAGCAGAGAATAAAGTGCGGCTCCCCTCATTCCATTTTCAGAAAGACCTCTACCTGTAATTATCAAGTTGAGCATGTTGGCTTCATAAAAAGAGTTATAGCTATTTACAGATTTTCTAAATATGATGCCCGGTTAGATTCCAGTTTTCCTCACAATATAGCGGTCAAGAAAATTTGACGTCATAGATAACGGGAAAACACCTTTTACATCACTTACCACATAATAACCTTGCACTGCGCCTGATATTCCACCAAGAAAGCCCGCGAGAGCCTCGGGATACGAGATGTTTTTCGCTGAGTATAGTGAATAGCCAAACCACGCCACAGGTGTCAAAAGTCCTACTGCCCCGCAGCATTGCCCTTGAGTTCAAATAGTGAAGGGAATGACCAGCTGTACAGAGAAAACCCCAGCAGTGTCTGGCTGATTGTGTGGAAGGTTCTTCCCGAAGTACCAGCTTCTGAAACTGTGCCTTTAGGCATATTATACACTTCAACGGTTCCGTCTTCGAAAGTTACAATTACTAATCTGGGCTGCGTTTTATCATCTTCTTTCACAATCAGGATGTTCTTTGCCTCTTTGGAAAGCTGTTTGCTTATAGACTCTCTTATGTCTTCAGGTGCTGGCTCCGTTTTTATAATGCCTCTTGAGCCAATAATGTAGCTGGCAAGGTCAAAGCCGCACATAGTAACCAAGCAGTAATTCTCATTTGCACCTCCATTTTTGCGAATTTTAAGGACTATTTGATAAATTTGCTATTCCTATAGCATTTTTGCTTATAAAGGAGTACATCAATCGGTCATGTTAGACCCTAATTTTTAGAATTGTGATATTTTTTACCTGGAAAGGCAGATTGCAATCTCTAATTGATCTGTAAAAGCATTCAAGAAGAATTTGCGCTAACGCACTACGATTGTACCAAAGCAGTAAGTTTTACCGTGTGCCATACAGGCAGCTTCCTGATAGAGCTGGCCTGATTGTGATAGATAGGCTTTTTCTCCGAAATAGTCGGTTTCAAAAAGGGTCGTGGTCCCTTCGCAGGCGGCGGGTGTGAGAATGGGGGAGTCAATCCTTATAAATCCGAGGTTATCAAAGTAGTCGTGTATCGCCTTTTCTATTGTATGTCTTATTCTCATTATTGCCCACTGTCTTCTCGTTCTGAGCCAGAGATGCCTTATGGGGAGCAGGACGCCGGGGTCCGGGATGTTGTCCTCTCTCACTTTCG
>JASEFR010000005.1:26108-28661 GCA_030019025.1 bacterium | reverse complement strand
TGACCAGTGGTATGAAAGGAATTATTATCTCTTTCAGTCAGAGGTGAAGGCCTTAAAGAAAGTTGTGCCTGATGGAATCGGTCTTGAGGTAGGTGTGGGAACGGGAAGGTTTGCAGAGGAACTGGGTATAGAATTTGGTGTTGACCCGGCTATAAACATGCTGAGGTTCGCGAAGAAAAGGGGCATTAAGGTTGTGGCAGGAGTTGGGGAGGCACTGCCTTTTTCAGAGGAAATCTTTGATTACGTGTTAACGGCCATCACCATCTGTTTTGTTAGAGACCCAAAGCGGGTAATAGGAGAATCAAGGAGGGTCCTCAAGAGAGGTGGTAAGTTGATAACGGGATTTGTTGATAGAAACACTTTTCTCGGGAAGCTTTATGAGGAAAAGAAAAAGCTGGGCCACAGGTTTTACAGGTATGCAAATTTTTTCACACCTGAGGAGATTCTGGATTTGATGAGGGGTGCAGGCTATTCCCGTTTTGAAATCTACCAAACCATCTTTGGCCCTGATAGTCAGAATAGGATAGAAGAGCCAGAGGTAGGCTTTGGGAAGGGGGCTTTTGTTGTGATTTCCGGTGTAAAGGAGGATTGAAATTGAGAGCTTTCATGCTAATTTTGCTTTTTTCTACTCTAATTTCTGCGGAACAAAGAACGGTATTAGTGGAGGTCTTCGCTTCCACTACCTGTCAATATTGTGCCGATGCCATAAGGGGAGTGGAGGAGTTAAAAATTAATCACGGGGATACCGTTTCAGTATTGGTTTATTACCCAAACATCACAGATCCCTTTTATGCTCCTGAATCTTATCAGAGGGGACTCTATTATTCCATCTCCGGTGTGCCGGTGGCAGTGTTTGATGGAATTAAAAGAGTGGAAGGTGGTTCGTCCGATCATACTTCAATGTACCGAGTTTATAAAGATACCTTTGATGTGAGGAAAGTCGTGGATCAGCCTGTGGGTTTTGATGTGAGCGGAGAATACGATTACCAATTACGAAAGGGTACATTATTTGTGAAATTGAAAAATCAGCATTCTTACGCCCTTTCGGGTCATTTAAGAACCGCAGAGGTTATTGTGGATACCAATTACCTTTGGCAGGATATGGATCACCTTGTTTACGTTGTTAGGAAAATGTTTCCTGATTATAAGGGGATTTTGGTTGATGTTGCTCCTTTCGATTCGGTAAGTCTCAGCGTTGAATTTTCCATAGGAGAGCAAGATGCAGAGGATAAGATTGCTTTTATAATTTTTCTACAAATGGATGAGAGTAAGGAAGTTGTAGGCTCAATGCCCGAGGTAAGTTTAGCCTCTCTAAACTGGGTAGGAGTTAGCGATGTGGCAAAAAAGGGGATGAAAGTTCTTTGTGGAAAAAGAGTCGTCAGGTTTTTAATAGAAAGTGATGCTGTTGTAAATTTAAGTATCTTTGATGTTCAAGGGAGAGAGTTGGTAAGAAGGCAAATGATTAGAGGAGAGCTACACCTCTCCCTTAAGCAAGGGGTCTATTTTTACAGAATGGGAAATAATTATGGAATGTTTGTGGTTTATTAGTATTACAGGTGAATCACTTCAAATCCCATTTCTTCAAGTTTTCTTGCGATAAATCTTCTGTGGCAGCGAAAAAAAAGTTTTTCAGCGCACATAATGGCGGTCAGTTTCTTTCGGGCAATTTCTGTGAGGATGCCGATACCTTCTTCAAAGTCTTTAGTCTTTGTATAATTTTCGTATCCGCCCTTTCTGAAGCCACCAAGCTTATCACCGAGATAGTAATACTCAATTCCTACCTCTTTTAAACTAATCTCCAGATTCTCGCGGTTAAAATGTTCAAATTTACTTTTTGGGAACCTCCTCACGTCAACTACAATCTCCACTCCTGTTTCTTTCAAAATCTTGATAAATTCCTCCATCGTCCTATTACTGTGCCCAATTGTAAAATTTTTTTGCATCTTAGCATTGTGAAAAGATTATAATTGATGGAGAAAGGTGGGAAAAGAGACTGAGTGAAAGTCTTCAATTATGAATACTTTGATTCTCATTTAATTGTTGAGCAGCAGATCGTTGCTGCTTAAAAGACTTAGTTTTAACTTTGATCTGCTTCACCTTTTTGGTAGTTTCGTTGTATAATTTATAATGTTTACAGAAAGAAAGGAGGCTGAAACATGGAAAAGTAGAAGTATATACCTCCAGCTTATAATAGCGATTCATTTCATTGTCCACATTGCCACGTATTTGCGCATCAGCGTTGGTATAATCTTGTGATTCGTGAGATGGAGTGGTGGGTTGATTTGTCGAGCAATTCTGTTAAAGAAGCAAAAGTTTCTGTTTGTACTTATTGCGGGGAGTTTTCAATTTGGATTAATGGGAAAATGATATATCCGGATAATTTTGCGGTTGAGCCTCCTAATCAGGATCTAAGTGACGAAATAAAACAGGATTATCTTGAAGCGGCTTCGATTTGGCAAAAATCTCCTCGTGGTGCGGCTGCGCTTTTAAGGCTGGCTCTCCAAAAGTTGATGATACAATTGGGGGAAAAGGGAGAAAATTTAAATGAAGATA
>JASEFR010000005.1:19999-26098 GCA_030019025.1 bacterium | reverse complement strand
CAAAAAGGGGCTTGATAAAAAAATCCAACAAGCCTTAGATTATGTGAGAGTCATTGGAAACAATGCGGTACATCCAGGCCTATTAGATTTACGAGATAACAAAGAAACAGTGGGAATGCTTTTTGAGTTGATTAACTTCATTGCCGATAGAATGATAACTAGTAACAAGAAAATCGATGAGCTTTATGACAAGTTACCAGATAGTATTAAGCAGCAAATAGAGAAAAGAGATAAAGGACAGCCATAGATAAATATGACTAAATATCAAAGATTCACATTTCTGATGATAACGTAATGATGATTTATGAAGAATTACATCATAACATGTTGAGTTGATGTATTCTTTATATTTGATTTTCGCTGTCAAGAAAGAAATGCATTAAAACAAATCCTTTTGTGCATGGCCATTGCATTGAACTGTAACTGGAGCATATTATTCTTTATGTAAAAAGCTTACGGCATTTTGAGTCTCTTTCATTTTTGGTTTGGATTTTTTGGTGTGCATTAGAATACGCTTATTGTCTGTATGCTTTGCTGGAACAGTATATACTTGATTTTATAAATTTTAAGGAGTATAATTTTGCTAAAGTGTATAAAGTTAAGTGGGATAAGGAAAATAATTTAGTGCTGTTGGTGGATTCTACTAATGAGGAAATAGTTCCTTCACGACCTGTTTATTTTGAGGAGCTCGATCTTTTAGGTTTTGACAAATATTGGGAATATCCAAGGTCGGAAGAACCTCTTTTGTGGAACATTGGCAGAAGGTACTACTACGAAGGGGAAGTAGTAGCAGAAGTAATCGGTGGAAACATATTTGAGGCTCCCAAAATAAAAATTACAGATAAGGGCAAAGGCCTAAAATTAAGCCCAGTCGATATAAATCTTTTAGTGCAAAAAAATGAAGATGCAATAAAAACCTTGGAAGGTGAAGCTATCGATTTTATTAATAATACTTACAAAAGCTACAGGGAAAAAGTAGATGCTTTCGTGGTTGCTTTCAGTGGAGGAAAAGATTCGCAGGTTGTTTTAGACCTTGTGGCTCGAACTCTACCACCAGATGAATTTTTTGTAATCTTTACGGATACTACTATGGAGATTCCACCTACATATAAAACGGTTGAAGAAACAAAGAAATTATATCAAAACTTGTATCCGAGACTGAAGTTTTATGTCGCGAGAAACGAAAGACATTCTTACGATCTGTGGAAAGTATTTGGTCCGCCAAGCAGACTGATTAGATGGTGTTGCTCTGTATGCAAAACCTCTCCCCAAATTAGATTGCTGAAATCACTTTTTCAAGGTAAATCCAATTTGAAAATATTGGTCTTCGATGGTGTTAGAGCAGATGAGAGCTCAAGGAGGAGCAAATATAAAAGAATAGCAGAAAAGGTTAAGCATTATACGCAGATAAATGCCGAAGTGATAAAAGATTGGAATACAACGGAAGTGTTTATATATATCTACAGTAGAAACATTCCTTTTAATGAAGGGTATAGATACGGCTTAGTTAGGATAGGATGTAGTATGTGCCCCTTTGGATCCACGTGGTCTGAGTATTTAATAAACAAGTTATTTCCTAATGTTACCAAGGGTTATTTGGATATTTTGGAGAATTTTGTTAGAAATTTAGGCTTGTCGGAAGAAGCAAGCATTAAAAAGTACATCACAGATGGAAGCTGGAAAAAGAGGGGCGGTGGCGAAGGAGTAAGCGAGGAAAAAATTAGATTGGATTTCATTGAATTGGATAATAGTTATCAGATAGTAGTTAGAAGTTATAGAGAAAAATTGTTAGAGTGGCTCAAAGTGTTAGGACCATTCAATATTTCCAAGAATGGAGACAAATATGAGATTGAGTTGTTTACAAACTCAAAAACTATCACAATAGAAGCTATAATTAAAGATCATAGCATAGTTGCAGAATTTCCGAAAAGTGTTGATTCATTTACTTTGAATAATATAAAAAAGGTGTTTTATAAGACAGCTTATTGCGTCCATTGCGGTTCTTGTGAAGCCGAATGCCCTTCATCAGCAATAGCATTTAGGAAGAATTTGGAAATTAATTCAAAAAAATGTGTGCATTGTTTTAACTGCTTAAACTTTGTTGATAGTGGATGCTTAGTAGCAAAATCAATTTCAAGATTAGGGGGTAATACAATGAGAAGCGAAAAAGACTTCAAAGGTTTTGGAAGGTATCAAACTTTTGGGATGAGAGCAGTGTGGTTAGAGGATTTCATGGCTAAAGGCGATGGTTGGATAAGAGATAATAAGCTGGGTAATAGGCAGTTTGAAGCAATGATTCAGTGGCTAAGAGATGCTGAGTTGATGGAGAAAAGGAATAAGGTTGCGAGTGAGCTTTTTGATAAGTTGAAAAGAGTATTTGAAAGTAATAAGCAGTTGTTTTACCAAATTATCTGGGTTAACCTCTTTTACAATTCAACATTGGTGAAATGGTACTTGCAAAATTTAAAGTGGAAAACGAGTGTACCTGTGGTTGATCTCATAGAAACTTTAGTTTCTAAAGGTTTAAATGAAAAAACAGCCAGAAGTGGTATATCTTCTTTAGCGAATATGCTTGAAAGTGTACCAGCTTTCAGAGAAATGTATGTAGGGATAATAAAGAATATAAAGAGACAAAGATATATAGAGAAAATTGGATCTGATGCGATTCATCCTATAGCTATTTTATATTCTACATATAGATATGCCATATCAAAAGGCAAATACAGGCTAACAATTTCGGAATTTTACAGGGAAGAAAACAAAGATGGTGGACCTCACGTAATCTTTGGGATATCGCGACCAGCTTTGGAGAATATATTTAGAGGATTACAAGAATCTTTTAAAGATTTGGTCAGGGTGGAAATTTCCGCAGATTTGGATAACATATATCTTTCGGAAAATATAGAGGATCATTTTTGCATCTTGGATTACATAAAATGGACACTTACATGAAAATTGGTGGTTTTAAATATTACACGTTTGGTTTAAGACAAGAGTGGTTATGGTCGTTATTGGCAAATGAGAAAAACTTTTTCAAGGAAAGTTCCTTAGGCCCGAGGCAAATGAATGCTTTTATGTATTACTTAAAGGACACTGAGCTTTTAGATACTGATAAAAACTTAACTGCTCTTTTTAATTGTTTAAAAACTTTGTATTTCAAAGATGGACCATATTCTCAGATTTTATGGGGTGTTATGTGGGTCAATTTATGCTTTAATGTGCCTATTTTTAAATGGTGGTCAACACTTTCAACATGTGATTATAGTATGAAAGATTTGGCAAATAAATTGGCTCCATCGTACGGAAAAGAAAATAAGTATTTGAAAAGTGGTCTAAGCAGTATTAAAGAGACATTATCTAAATCCCCGATAGGCGTAGTTTTTGGTCAAGGTATACCTATTAAGAAGGTGAAGGTTATCAAAGGATTCAAAAAGATTGGTATTGAAAGATTACATCCTGTTTTGATTTTATATAGCTTGTACAAATATGCAGAGAAGAAGAATATTTACGAGATGGATCTCTTCGCTTTAGAAGATGAGCTTTACTCTCCTCAGAGAATCTTTACTATTTCTACAGTTGATTTAGAAAGATCACTTTTGGATGACCCTGAGTTTAGCAATTTGTATAAATTATCTTTTGAAAGACCCCATTTTGTGTTTCTTTATAGTTCATTAAAGCCTTTAAATATATTGGAGCAATATATAGGAGGACTAAACAAATGAAATATGAAGAAATTGTGGGGTTATATGAGTATTTTCAACCTGTTTATGATATTACTTATGAACCTAAAGATTATTGGAAGCAATTTATACCAACCAAATATTTCCTTGATCTGTTGGGAAAGTTTCTCAACTCTTTGGAATCAAAAAATCCTAAATACAGAAAATCAATATGGCTTCAGGGTACATACGGTACAGGAAAGAGCCATGCTACAGGTGTTGTAAAACACCTTCTTTGGGATGACCTGTCTGAGATTGATGATTTTATTAGAAAAATAGATAATGTTCAATTAAGAGAAAGATTAAGGAATTTTCGTAAAGAAAACAAGGTATTGCCTGTTACTTTAAAAGGTGTTTCAGGAATAAATTCACAAAAGGATTTCAGCCTTGTAATAGAACAGGCTGTTAAAAATACCTTAGAAAAATTTAATATTCCAGTAACGGTGGATACCGAATTTGATAAATATCTAAAATACATAGAAGATACAAAAATTAACTGGCAAGATGTCGTAGATAGAAATCCTGGGCTAAAAAGTCTTGTTGGAGATGTTAATGGCTTAAAAAGAAAATTATTACAAAAAGATCCCGCAATAATAACCAAAATAGATGAAGCTTTGGGGGATTTGAAAATTTCACATCCCAATATTGAAAATTGGCTTTCCGAGGTTCTTAGGGAGTTAAAAAGTATAGGAATAACTCATATGGCAATATATTGGGATGAGTTTACCCCTCTGTTAGAGCTTTCTGTAAGTCCTGTACTTTTAAATATTGTCCAAAGCATAGCAGAAAAAAGCTTTGAAGAGGATATTTTCCTTTATATCATTTCACATAGACACCCACAGCAAACCCAAATCTCCAGGGAAGATCAAGAAAAGGTATTAGGCAGATTTGCAAATGTAGATTATTCCATGGAAAATATAACAACTTTCCACATAATTTCGAATACAATAAAAAAACATAAACAGGACGTCTGGGAAAAATTAAGGGATGACATTTACAATAGAAGTCCTAACTTGCAAAGAGTTACAATCAAATTAGTTAAGGATGATTTAAACCTGAGGAGAATCATTAAGGATCTGTTTCCAATTCACCCTTTCACTGCAGAGCTTGCAGCAGGTTTGGCCAGGTTCATAGGGTCTACTGAGAGGAGCATTTTTAGCTTTTTATATGACGAAAATAAGGGCTTTATTAATTTTATAAGAAATTATCCCAATGAAGAGAAAAATGAGTACTTTCTGACGGCTGATAAACTTTGGGATTATTTTATAGACGATTTAGAAAGGAGACAGGAAGAAAAAATTCAAAACATCGTATCAAAATATTTTACCCATTTAGAATCTATACAAAGCAAGGGTGAGGAATATTTGGCAATTTTTAAGGGAATATTACTTCTAAATTTATTCCAAGCGATTATAACATCCGTAAGCGACGCTTCGGTTTACACTCCGAAAAAGGAAAATATAGAAGATATGTTTGAAGGGACCCATTATAAAAGCCGTTTAGAGCAGGTTTTGGATTACATTGATAGGAATGTGATTCAAAAAACGCCTGATGGTTTATATCTTATACTGCAAACTCCTCTTCCTCCAGAGGAGGTTAATAGAGAGAAAGAAAATGCAAAAAGAGAGTATGCAGATTTAACAAAGCTTATTGACGCTGATGAAAAAGATAAATTTACTAAGAATTTTGGGGCAAACCTAACAAGAGAGTTCGATTTAAAGATATACTGGGCCGGACTATCTGAGTATGATATATCTATGAAAATAAGAGATTTCAATAATTCGTTCAAGACGAACATAGTATTGTTTTTACCTAAGACCAAAGAGGAAATTCCAAATGCCAAGACTAAAATCAAAAAAATTATTAAGGAAACCCCCCGGGCTCAAAATGTTATTTTCATTGTATCCCATAAGGACTTTGGCGAGCAAAATTACGAGAGACTGATAGAGTATATAGCTCGAAAGAGAGTAGCCAGTAGTCACTCCTTTGATGAGGAAGTCAAGAACAATGAAAGGTACATTTCGAAAATGATGAACTTGTGGCTTGAAAATGCTGAAAAGGATTACGCAGAGGTGTTGTTTAGAGATAGAGAGGATAGATTGCATTTTTCCAAATTAGGTGAAAAAATTGAAAAAGAACTTGTTAAAACAATTTTTAAGTCGGGCCTGGAAAATATAGAAGTACTGACCAGAAATAGAAACCTTTGGACGTTTAGACATTCAACAAAATATGCAGAGATTTTCCTTGCAGTTGAAAACAGAGATCAATTGGAGAATGAATTGAAGAATGCCCTTGAAAAGCCTCTTTTAAATATTGTTAGATCGCAAAATGGCGAATATATCGTTGACAAAAAATTGAGATTCTACAGAGATTTTGATCC